>JAHHRC010000001.1 GCA_020026035.1 Erysipelotrichaceae bacterium
CGAACCAATTCATCAATCCCTGTAATTGCTGCTTTATTTCGATTATATGTATAAATCCCTGTATGAATATTTCCACTGAACGATCCACCAGAGAAAATCAATCCTGGCATACAAATACCAAAATACACCAATGCAAACGTCACTAACCAATCCGTATTTTGAGCAATATAGGATAAACCAAGAGAAGCATTTCCAATCAATGAGTCCATATCATTGATTTTCTGTTTTTCCTCTTCGAATGTCGTATTCTTCAAAGCCATCGCTCGAACAAATTCATTCTTGCGGTTGTATACATTCCAGACGCTAAAACCATTAATCAAATCTGAGCTGCGTTTCAAATAAGAGTTCACTAGTTCCGTACGCTTCATTTCATTTTTCTCGGATAGCTTTCCAATCGGCTTAGAACCAGCTTTGACGAATACAAACATCAACACCGAAACAACCGCTAATTCCCAACTAAGAAACGCTAATCCAATCAACGATACGGAAGTCATGATAATTCCATCATACATTCCAAACTGCGCCCGTATCCCCTTCGCAACTTGTTTTGTATCTTTGTTTAACGCCGAAATATAGTATGGTGAATCAATCTTATTCGAAGTATTTTCAACCAAACCAACGATATGTTCACGATAGGAAAGAGAACCTAACTCAACAACACGATTCACACGCCGATCATACACATACGTTGCTCCTACCTCCAAAAAAGCAATTACAACACCAAGCACTAATAGCTTCAAAGCAACTACATATTGTTTTTCTAACACATTCTGCGCCATATAGGTGTATGCATAAAGATCCGCAAGTTGCACACCATACGAAACCACACCAGCAATCAATGCAAACCACACATCTTTCTTATAAGGTTTGCACAAGTCTTTTACTCTCATAACACACCTCCTGTGATTTCAGTATAATTTGTTTTTTTACATTTACAAGTAAATTTTACAACACAATTGTAACAAAGTTTTCTTTGTTGCAATCACCTTACATTGACACTTATTCATTCTGAAATCTCCTATTGATTTAAAGCGTTGAAAATTACTAATTCCATCGATTCAGCATCAATCCCAAATACCTCTAATAGGTTCTTTTGTTCTGCTGTTAGACTTGCCACAAGTTTGTATTCCCCTACCTCATTTTTAGATACTTTAATATTCTCAACACTCATTATAAAGCTCTGTACCGTTAAGGAATGTTGTTTGATGTCGTGTTCTTTTTTGTAAGAATCGATCGTATTGTAGAGTTCTAGGTATACGATACGCGCAATAAAGGATAAGAAGTTTTCCATCTTACTGTCTAACGCATGATTCAAAGCGCACGTTGGTGTATTATAAAATGCCTCTTCAATTGCCTCTTTTCGCTTATAGAGCTCATACACCTCTTCGCTAGAAAGGTTTGTGTCCGTACGCAATTCGAAGTATCCAAACGTTATCACTGCCTCATTGATCGCGTCTTCTTTCACAGTGCAAGCTTCAATCACATTGTCTTTACCGTCACGAATCACATCGAGATACTCATCATAGGATTTGGAAAACATTGTGTTTGTTCCAACTTTCTTGGTTACGTCATCTCTTATCTTGTCAATGAACTGGTATAAGTCTTCTTGTTCTTGCGAAAATTTCGCTGGATCATAATACAAATGGTAGTTCTCTTCGCTTAACGTTTTACCAGATAGACCAAAGACATTCTTTGTTCCAATGCGGTATTGGTATATATTTTCAAACGTTCCTCGATGCATTCGCAAGGAATCACAAGCTTTTTGATGTATTACGATGTAGTTACATCCAAAATCACGAATCGTTGTTAAGCTTTCACGACTGCAAGAATTCGAATCTAACAGCCAAACAACATTCTGATAGCCAATCCGTCTTAGCGTATTAACAAACTCTTCAAGTCGCAAGTCATCCGGAATCAAGCCGCTATACGCTTCATTTAGAACAGGTAGATTCGTCTTGAAATCATACGCAACAGCAACACTTGTTGAATCATATACAACATAGCAAGTCGCATCGTGTGTTTGATGAATAGACTGCCAAGTTTCAAAGAAGTGTTGAACATTCTCGTAGCGATACCCGTCCAAGAAGTCACGAACCATAGAATCGCTATAACACTTCTTACCTTTTGTAAATAACACATGGCTTTTACAATAGTCTTCATAATGTTCTAAGTCGTTTGTTCGTTCCGTAATCATGTATGCAACTAGATCTAGCAAAAGCCCTCTATCATCGCCATTTAGAGAATCTATAAATTCCTCTAATTGAAGTTTTGCGAGTAGCTGTTTCATCACAACATACATGCCTACTTTTACAACCGGTCGACGCACAGTGACTTGTGTTTCAACGACAGCTTCTCCCCCTTTAACAGCACCTGGATATTGTTCGTAATAATTACGATTTGGGTGAAATTTTGTTGGATCATCTTCGCAAACTTGACCAATCGCAACACGTAACTTCTTGTTGTATTTCTTTTCTGGAACATACACATATCCAACTTCATACAGAAGATATGTCTTTCCATTTTTCGTATTTTTGTAAACCTTTGATGTTGGTATATCGAATCGTACAGTCTTATCAATCATACTTACCTCACAATTCCCTAATCACATATTCACTATACTCTATTTTCATGCAATATTGTGCTTCGTACGAACAACTTCTTAACCATTCAATCTTAGATCACTTACGACTCAAGCAAAAAGACAACACGTCATAATCTAACGCATTGTCCTTGGTATCTATTTTGCTTTGTTTGCTCGATGTTGTTTATTCTTGTAAGAATTCGACGAAACTCTCTTTTGTTCTTTCGGATTCCGTTTTGCATGATTGTTTCGCTTTGCATTCTTGCTAGGATACTTCTTGTTTGTTTCTTTTGCTTTATGTACTGGCTTTGAATGGCTTTGTTTTTTTGTATTCTTACTTGGTTTGTAATCAAGATTTAGATTTGGTGTTCCATTCTTGACTAACAACACAATCGATTCCACATGGTCTGTAAATGGGAATAAATCGACTGGTACAATTCGTTCCACCACATACCCAGCACATGTCAGATTCTTAATATCTCTTGCTTGTGTTACTGGATTACAGGAAATATATACGATACGACTTGCGCCTTGATTCTTTAACGCATTCATGAAGTCTTGACTCATTCCGCTACGAGGAGGATCTAAGAAGACGACATTCGGTGTGTCAATGAGTCGTGTTATAAAGTTTGTCGCATCATCCGCAAAGAATTGAATATTTTCAATCCGATTCAATTTCGCATTCATCTTCGCATCACGAATCGCATCGGCATTGATTTCAACACCAACAACTTCCTTCGCAAGACGCGCAGTCAATAAGGAAATTGTTCCAATCCCACAACAGGCATCAAAGACCTCTTCCTCTTTTTGAATCTTTGCTAAATCAATCGCTGTTTTATACAACAACTCGGTTTGTACCGGATTTACTTGATAGAAAGACTTTGATCCAATCCGAAACTGCATTCCATCAATCTCATCCATAATATAGCCTTTTCCATACAAGACCTTCTCTTTGTCTCCAAGAATCATAGATGTTTTCTTATCATTCCAATTCAAAAGCACCGTTTCAATTTCTGGATGTGCATCTAAGATACCTTTTACAAACTTCTTTGAACCAGGTAATTCACGAGATCCAATCACAATTGTAAGCAATACTTTATTCGTCTTACTTGAAACACGAATATACGCATGGCGTAAAGAACCCCAACCACGATCTTCGTTATACGCTTCAATCTTCATCTTCGTTGCTAGTTTACACATTGTTTCAATAATCCGATTTGCAATCGTACTTTGAATGCGACAATTCTTACTCGACACCACTTTATGAGAGTATTGGGCATACATTCCAGCATACACCATCCCCTTCTTATCACTCGCAAAACTTGCATATACCTTATGACGGTAATTGTAGGGATTCTCCATCCCCAAACAATCATCCACCTGATACTTTGGATACAAGTCTTGTACAAACTTCTTCTTCGCAACTAATGTGTCTTTATACTCTGTTCCGATTGTATTACAAGCGCCACAGCGATCCTTTACCTTACATGTTTGAATCATAAATCTACCTCTTTCAATTGTTTTACAACGTGCTTTGCGCCAGTTCTTTTTAATACTTCGTACGATTGATGCCCACAGGCAACTAAGTAATATTCATCTACACCAATCGCCTTTGCCGTAAGTGCATCATGATCGGTATCGCCTATGTACATACAATCCTTTGGATCAATGTTAGCTCGTTCCATCCAATGTTTCGCCATGTCTACTTTGCTTGCTGCCAAACCATCACTCAATCCTAAGATTTCATCAAAGTAATGATTAATTCCAAACTCCTTACACTGTTTCAATAGGATTTCTTGCTTACTCGCAGATAAAATGACATTCCGATAGCCTTTTGCATGCGATGTTTCAATCATCTCTAAAAAGCCATCCATCAATGAACAATTCTGATAGCGACTTGCATACAGCTGATTGAATTCTTCTGCAACTTGAGCAAACGTTTCATCTTCAAAGGTATAGCCAAGATATCGATAATACGTAATGACCGGAAAACAAAACGCATTGCGTCGTGTCTCTAACGTATTCACAACACGTTTCCCGCGGTTTACAAGCATCTCATTTTCAATTTCAAAACACAATGCCGTATCATCCAAGATCGTTCCATTGAAATCCCAAATCACAGTTTTCATCTTTACCTCACAAACAAATGCCAAGCAATGACTCGGCATTTTTTCTTTTACAATCGATTTAAAACATCCAAATACAATTGATAAGACGCATCGGATGCCATACGCCAATCACCCCGAGGGGAAACACTCATACAAGTCGCCTTCACTCCATCTGGAACACAATTCCGTTTGAATTGTTGTGTAAAGAAGCGACGATAGAAATTCCCCAAAGACTTCTTCACTTCTTCTATCGTAATTCCATCAAAGGCTACAAGTGTATCTAACACAATCTTTTCGACTTCATATCCATAATGCACAAATTCATATAAATAGAAGTCATTCAAATCATACTTACCAACGGTATCTTCCGTCTTCTGGGCAATCTTTCCATCCTTCGAAGGCGTTAATTCTGGTGAAATCGGTGTTTCTACAACCGAAAGAATCGCATCCTGCAATGCCTTGTCTTCGACTGTTTTCGCATATTCCTTACACAAGAACTTCACAAGAGTTTTAGGTATCGACGCATTCACGGAATACATCGACATATGATCTCCATTGTACGTACACCATCCAAGTGCTAACTCACTTAAATCACCCGTTCCAATCACAAGACCTTGTGTATAGTTTGCAATATCCATTAACAAATACGTACGCATTCTTGCCTGCGCGTTTTCATAGGTCGTATCGTTTGTGCCTTGATAAGTTCCAGGATGTCCAATCGTATGAAGATGCTTTACAACCTCTTCTCCAATTTCTACTTCCTTTAACCGTGCACCAAATCCTTGAATCAACGCAATCGCATTTTGATATGTCGTTGAACTCGTATTGCCTTTACTTGGCATGGTGACTGCTGTGATATAGGTTGTTGGATCGAACTTTGTAACGAGCGAACAAACAATCAACGCTAAAGTAGAATCCAAACCACCAGATACACCAAGTACCATATTCTTCATCCCTGTTTTATGCAATCTTGTTAATAATCCTCTTGCTTGAATCTCTAGGATTTCAAACATCGATTCTTGTTTATCACTGGTTGGAAGAAATGGCAATGGATTGATTGTATAGCCATCCTTCTTTAATTGCAATGCGACTTCTTCAACTTTCATACCATTCCCATACAAATTCAATGACGAACCAGCAATCGATGGCATCTTGTCCCTCTGTACTTTATGTGTTTCTTTCAAACGAATGGATTTCATCGCATCCAAATCAAGAATCGTCTTCATGCAAGTATTGCCCTTTGGATAGATCATTTCGTTCAGCATTTGGCCGCCTTGTGCCACCATGCAATGTCCACTAAAGACTAAGTCACTCGTACTTTCATCTTCGCCACTTGAACAATAAATGTAGGCCATACGACCAACCTTTGATTGGTGTAACACCAAATCACGACGATCTTTCTTCTTTGTAAAGTATTCATTTGAAGCCGAAAGATTCACCACAAAGTCAACCCCTTGCATGGCATAGGCATTCGATGGAGCAGTTGCTACCCATAGATCTTCGCAAATCTCAACCCCAAAGGAAACCTTAGAATCACAACATGTAAAGACACAACGGTTGGAAAGAATCGCAAAGTCTTCCTCTTCCACAATGATCGATTCCCCATTTACATATGGTGTAAAGTAACGACCTTCATAGAATTCATTGTAGTTTGGAATATACGTCTTAGGCACAAATCCTAACACTTCTCCATTTTGGATAACCGCTGCCACATTGTACAATTTCCCCTGTACCTCAAGTGGCATACCAACAATGACAACCATGTCTTGGTAGTAGTTTGACTTTTCAACTACAACAAATAGCCCTCTCTTACATGCCTTTAATAAGTCTTGTTGAAAGAACAAATCTTGGCAAGTATACCCACAAATAGACAACTCCGGAAAGACTAACACAGCACAGTCTTTATGTTCTTCCATCATCGCTTCAATTTGTTGTACATTGTACTTTACATCGCCTATTTTCATACTAGGCACACAAGTACCTACTTTAATCATCAGATTTTGCATACGCTTCCCTCGCTATATACGCTATTACTTCTTCGAGTAATAGTTCCTTTAATTCGTTTTGATTCCCTTCAAAGTCCGCTAATAACGCTCGTACTTGACTACTCGATATCTCTTGATATACATATGGTGTTTCAACCAGTGTCATATACGGTTTTAAACTCTTTAAATACGGATCTTCTTCAATCATCTTAGTAACATCATCATGATTTCGCATCATGACAACGATGCCAAACTCTTTGCATAAGGCATCGACAAACTTCCAGCCATGTTCTAACTCGCAAAGTTTATCCGACCCAAATAACAATTTCCCTTGAATGCCTTGTGAGCGTAAATGACAAAGTGTTTCATAGGACTTTGGTTGATGGTCTAAGGTTAATTCATAATCACTCACCATCATCCAATCACGACTCTTCGCAATTTCTTCTAACATCCGATAACGCTCTTCATTCGAAAAGGCATAGTCTTTCTTTTGAACATCTTGAATATAAGATTGCTTACTTGGCACAAAGACGACCAAGTCATACCCGATCGTCTTTCTGATTGCGTTTACTACTTCGATATGCGCGATCGTTGGAGGATTAAACGCTCCCCCAAAGACAAGAGCTTGAATCAAAGGTTTCCTCCATTCAACTTCTTGTACAAACGATGTCTTGTTTGATGTACCGCAGGTGTCATATCTACGAAATGACGATGCGGACAAGAACGACGCAACTCACTTTCCCAAACGCGATGTTCTAGTTGTTCCTTAATGTAAGCTTTCTTTTCTTTAATACTTGGTAGGTTATACACAAGTTCTCCATTCACAATGTATGGAATCAAAATCTTTTCCAAACGATATGGTGTAATCGTCTTTGCTGGATCAAATTCATCTGGATCTAAGTTAATGATTTCAATTGGCTTTCCGTTTTCAAATTCTTCGCCATCCATCGCAATGATGTCACATTGCCCTTTGCCATCTTCATCAAAGACACGCCAAGCCATTAACTTCCCAGGAATAATTGCCTTACTTACCGAATCCGAACACTTCATCTTAGGTAAGTACGATCCATCTGCCTGTTTTACTGCACATAACTTATACACCCCACCAAACACTGGATCTGTTGCGGATGTAATCAGATTTTCACCAACTCCATAGAAGTCAAAATGGGCATCTTGGTATTGTTCTAAATCGGAAATCTTATGCTCATCTAAGGCATTACTTGCAACAAGCTTAATATAATGTTTCCCAGCCTGATCAAAGGCCTTACGCAACTTCTTATACCCACGTGCTAAGTCACCGGAATCAATACGTGCCGACTTTACACGCTTATTTGGATCATTTGGATACTTTGCAATCAATTCATCATCGAGCTTAATCAAATTCGGCAAGCCAGATTCATAAATATTGTATGTATCTAACAACAAGGACACATTGTCTGGATACACATTTGCATATGCTCTGAAGGCATCTAATTCCGTTGGATAGAATTCCACAAACGAATGGGCAATTGTCCCCATCGCCCGTACTTCATCGCCATACTTCATTTCCGCAAGGCAGTTTGAAGTTCCCATACAACCACCAAGAATGGAAGCGTAAGATCCATCAATCGAAGCACTCATTCCTTGCGCACGACGGGCACCAAATTCCATGACATTACGTTCATGGTGGCGTGATAAACCAGATATCTTCGTTGCCTTTGTGGCAATCAAGGAATTAAAGTTCATTGTTTGTAATAAGTAGGTCTCAATCAAAATTGCCCCTACCATATCACATTCAATCCGTACCATTGGTACATGTGGATAACATACAGTCCCTTCTTTTAAGGCATACATGTCACCCTTCCACTTATAATCACGAAGGTAATTAACGAATTCTTCGCTCATTCCCTTATAACGCAACCATTGTAAGTCACGTTCTGTAAAGTGATAATTCAACAAGAACTTCGCTAACTTCTCTTGCCCACAACTAATGGAATAGCCAAGCTTGTCTGGGTTTTCACGGAAGAACATGTTGTACACCATGATCTCATCTTTCTTTCCATCTAAAAACAGACAATTGGCCATTGAGAACTCATAAAAGTCCGTAATCATTGCCGGATTTTCATACTCATCATCCGGTAAATACACATCTACATTTAATTCACTCATAAACTCACCTACTTCTTAAGACGGGTGTACTTACGACCAATCTTGTCCTTTAAGTACGCAACCACTTCTTTTTCCTGTTTTGGATCAAAATGAATCACAACTGTATAGTTTTCATCACTTGCTTTTTGATCCTTCATCACCAAATACACATCAAAGGTCTTCTTCCCTTGTTTATAATCATAATTTCTTACTTCACTCCAAGAAGAGAAACGGCCAAAGGACACAATTCCTTCCTCACCAATTCCATCTCTTGTAAGAAGATATAAGACAATCGCAACCATCATAATCGCAAGACGAATGCCATCCATGACTGTCTGGTACATGAATAATGTCATAAAGGACATTAGACCAGCAATCGCAAACAACACTCGATTCGCCGACCACATACGATCTTTAATCACAACTTTCTTACGACAAGAGAAATACCCTTTCCCCATGAAGAAAGCCATTCCGGCAAAAATCACTAAGATGATTAGATTCGACATTTCGCTCATACAATCCTTCTTTCTAACGAACAACCTTTTATTTCGCTTGTTTTATTATACCACGATGTTACAAACAATAAAAAACCAAATAAACATGCAAAAAAGCGACAGTCACAAACCATCGCTTTTCTTCACTATTGAATGCGAATGATGTAATCATCCGCAGTTGCGTCGACAACTAATGTCTTATGTTCTAAGTTCACTTCTTCCAAAATCGTTCTTGCAAGTAATGTTTCAATATTACGTTGAATATGACGCTTCATTGGACGGGCACCAAAGGTTGGATCAACACCGTATTCAATGATACGCTTCTTCGCTGCATCGGTTACTTCAAGATTGATTTCCTTGTCACTTAAACGATTCTTCAATTGATTCAAGAACTTATCAGCAATCTGACCTAGAATCTCATCGCCTAAGGCATTAAAGATCACCACTTCATCAATACGATTGATAAATTCTGGCTTAAAGAAATTCTTCACTTCTTGTTCGTAGTGCGCATTTCTTACATCCTTGTCTTCTTCAAAGGCATAGGCAGAGCCTAAATTACTTGTCATGATAATAATCGTGTTCTTAAAATCAACGACAACACCCTTTGAATCGGTAATACGTCCATCATCTAAGATCTGCAATAAGATGTTAAATACATCCGGATGTGCTTTTTCAACTTCATCTAATAGCACAATTGAATATGGATGACGGCGTACTTGTTCGGTCAGCTGTCCACCTTCTTCATAGCCAACATATCCTGGAGGCGCTCCAACCAAACGAGACACAGCAAACTTCTCCATGTACTCACTCATGTCAATACGAACAATGTTTGTTTCATCATCGAACAATTGTTGGGCAAGTGCTTTCGCTACTTCCGTTTTACCAACACCGGTAGGTCCTAAGAATAGGAAGCTACCAAGTGGACGATTTTCATCTTGAATCTGTGCTTTGGAACGAATGATCGCATCACTTACAAACCGTAACGCCTCCTCTTGTCCCATGACCCGATTTCGTAAAGCGTTTGGAAGATTCAAAATCTTATCGCGTTCGGTACGATTCAAGTTTGCCACATCAATATGTGTCCATCTTGATACAATCGTCGCAATCGCATTGGCATCGACCACTTCAGAAATCATCGTATCTTGTTTCTCAATAGCTTCCGCTTCTTCAATCTTACGAACAAGACCTGGAATCGTTGCATACTTCAGCTTCGCAGCTTCTTCGTAGTTGGCATCGTTTTGTGCTTGTGTCAAAGCTAAACGAGCACTTTCCAACTCTTCCTTATAGGCTTTCACGGCATCTAAGTCTTTCTTTTCCTTTTGCCACTGATCAAACTTTTGACTCTTTTCTTCATTCAAGTCCGCAAGTTCCTTTTCAATGATTGCCTTACGTTCTAAGGTTTTTGGATCTTTGTCTTCCTTCAAGGACGTTTCTTCAATTTGTAACGTCATAATCTTCCGGTTCAACTCATCCAATTCCTTTGGCATCGAATCCATTTCGACACGAATCGTCGCACACGCTTCATCGATTAAGTCAATCGCCTTATCTGGTAAGAAACGATCGGTAATATAGCGATTACTCAACGTTGCGGCTGCGATAATCGCATCGTCTTTGATTTTTACTCCGTGATGCGATTCAAAACGATCTTTCAATCCACGAAGAATGGAAATCGTATCTTCTACCGTTGGCTCTTCGACCATAATCTTTTGGAATCGACGTTCAAGTGCACGGTCTTTTTCAATGTATTGACGATATTCATCAAAGGTCGTAGCCCCAATACACTTTAGTTCACCACGTGCTAACATTGGCTTTAGCATATTAGCCGCATCCATGGACCCTTCGGTTTTCCCAGCACCTACTAAGTTATGAATTTCATCAATGAAGAGAATGATGTTTCCATCGGCTTTCTTCACTTCTTTTAAAACACCCTTCAACCGTTCTTCGAATTCGCCACGATACTTCGCTCCGGCAATCAAAGAACCCATATCTAATTCCACCAAGCGCTTGTCTTTTAAGCCAAGTGGGACATCGCCTTCCATAATACGCCAAGCAAGTCCTTCAACAATGGCTGTTTTACCAACACCTGGTTCCCCGATTAAGACCGGGTTATTTTTTGTTTTACGGGAAAGAATTTCAACCACACGACGAATCTCTTCATCACGGCCAATGACCGGGTCGATCTTTCCATCTTTTACATCTTGGACTAAATCATGTCCATATTTCTTCAATGCGTCTAATTGACTTTCATTTGTTTTTTCATCCATTCTCATATCACCTCTTCGCTCTTCTTCAGCCTCATATACAGCCTTCGAAGAGATCTTAAACTCTTTCTTTAACGCTTCAATTACACTTGCCTGCGTTTGCAAAAGTCCAATCAAAAGAGCAGCAGAACTCATATACGTATCTTCATGTTGATTCATGTAATCAAGCGCCTTGTTATATGCATCACTCACATAACGCGATAGCATTGGTTGCATTTTTGTTGATGTCTTTGGAAGCTTTGTTTGATAGCTATTTACAACTTGTAACATGTCTTGTTTGTTCACATGTAAGCGATCAAAGATTCCATCTAAAACATCCACCTCTAGCATTGCAATAAGTATATGCTCTGCACTGATTTCACTGTTATTTGCATCATTTGCAAGTTGTACAGCGCGCATTAAGATGCGCTGTAACTGTTCCGTCATCTTTTCAATATCCATATGATTTCCACCTGCCTTTCAAAGAAATTTTATAAAACTGGATTGTAATCACTAACTCTTAAATGCCTTCTTAAAGCGATCCCAGATATTTTCTTTGTGGGATTCACCTTGTAATTCCTGAAGTTGTTTGTAGAGTTCTTTTTCCTTCGCTGTTAAGGATTGATCCACTTGAATACGAACGGTACAAAGTTGGTCACCCTTCTTGTTTGTACGAAGTTGGGTAGCCCCTTGTCCTTTCAACCGAAGTGTCGTTCCTTCTTGTGTTCCAGCTGGAATCTTCATCGTAACTTCACCATGAATCGTTGGAACATCAACACTTGTGCCAAGCGTTGCGTCAACGGCCGTTACAGGAATATCTAATAGAATGTTGTTGTCAACACGCTTGAACTTTGGATGTGGCAAGACGTTGATTTCTAAGAATAGATCGCCATTTGGTCCACCATTCACACCACGCATACCCTTGCCACTTACACGCATCGATTGACCGGATTGAATGCCTGCTGGAATTTCAACATCGATTGTGACACGCTTTTTCTCATAGCCTAAACCATGACACTTATCACATGGTTTCTTCACGTATTTTCCACTACCACGACACTCAGGACATACGGATTGGGATTGGAAGACACCAAGTGGTGTACGTTGTTGGGTCACAACTTGTCCACTTCCCTTACAGGTTGGACATGTTTCTATATCACTGCTTGAGAATGCCCCAGAACCATGACATCTTGTACATGTTTCTTCGACATCTAATTGCAAGGATTCGGTCTTTCCAAAACATGCGTCCATAAAGGAAATATCAAGTCGCATGTAACGGTCTTCGCCTTTTCTTGGAGCGTTTGTTTGACGTCTTCCAAATCCGCCTCCCATACTGCCACCAAAGAAGCCATTGAGAATATCTCCAAGGTCATCAAATCCACCTTGGAATCCACCAAAGCCACCAAAGCCTTGGCCTGCCTGTGATCCATCCATACCTGCAAAACCAAATTGGTCATAGGTTGCACGTTTGTTTTCATCACTTAGCACTTCATACGCTTCGTTAATTTCCTTGAATTTTTCTTCCGCCCCTGGATCTTTGTTTACATCCGGGTGGTATTTCTTAGCAAGAGAACGATAGGCCTTCTTAAGTTCGCTTTGGGACGCACTTTTGGAAACACCTAACACCTCATAATAGTCTCTTTTTTCAGCCATATCTTTTGCCTCTTTCTATCGTCTATACAAAGTTATTCGTGTTGTTATCTAACAATACTAGAAGCTGCAAAGGTTTCCCCCTGCAGCTTTTGGTTTTTGCAATTCAACTAAGTGAATGCTTAGTTTTTCTGTTCAAAGTCTGCATCAACTACATCGTCATTGCTTGTTGTTGTATCTTGTGCAGAACCTGTAGCACTTGCTGCATCAGGATTTGCATACATCTGTTGTGCCATCGCTTGCGCTGCTTGTTCAAGCATTTCCATCTTGGACTTTAGCAATTCTGTGTTGTCGCTCTTGATTGCTTCTTCAAGCTCATCTCTTAGCTTCTTCACTTCCGCCTTTTGTTCTTCTGTTACATTGGCATTTTCTGTTTCAAGTGTTTGGTCGATTTGGTTGATGAACGCTTCCGCCTTGTTGCGAACTTCTACCTTTTCCTTACGCTTGTCATCTTCTGCCTTATTTGCTTCGGCATCACGGATCATACGTTCGATTTCTTCTTCACTTAGACCAGAAGAGTTTGTAATTGTAATGGACTGTTTCTTGTTTGTGCCCTTATCAATTGCGGATACGTGAACGATACCGTTAACGTCGATGTCGAATGTAACTTCGATTTGTGGAACACCACGACGTGCTGGTGCAATTCCATCTAATTGGAACTTACCAAGTGTCTTATTGTCGTAAGCCATTGGACGTTCCCCTTGTAGTACATGGATGTCTACAGCTGGTTGGTTATCTGCAGCTGTTGAGAAGACTTGTGACTTACTTGTTGGGATTGTTGTGTTACGAGGAATCAATACTGTCATAACGTTACCCATTGTTTCAATACCAAGAGATAGAGGTGTTACGTCAAGTAGTAATACATCCTTTACATCTCCACCAATGACACCACCTTGAATAGCTGCACCAAGTGCTACTACTTCATCTGGGTTAACAGATTGGTTTGGTTCTTTTCCAAGTTCATTCTTAACAGCAGCACGAACCGCTGGAATACGAGTGGATCCACCAACTAATAGAACTTCGTGGATGTCATTTGCAGTAAGACCTGCATCCTTAAGTGCTTGTTGCACTGGAACCATCGTACGGTCTACTAAGAACTTTGTCATACGATCGAATTCTGCACGAGATAGCTTTGCTTCTAAGTTAAGAGGTCCAGAACCATCGGCTGCCATGCAGATGAATGGTAGGTTGATTTCTGCTTCAACCATTCCAGACAAGTCCTTCTTAGCCTTTTCTGCTGCGTCCTTTAGACGTTGCATAACCATCTTGTCCTTACGAAGATCAACGCCATTTGTCTTTTGGAAGTTGTCTGCTAGCCATTCAATCACTACGTTATCGAAGTCATCCCCACCAAGGTTTGTATCCCCTGCAGTAGATAGTACTTCAAATGTTCCATCGGCGATATCAAGGATGGATACGTCGAATGTTCCACCACCTAAGTCGTATACAAGAACCTTTTGTTCACGATCACCCTTGTCGATACCAAATGCAAGTGCAGATGATGTAGGTTCGTTGATAATACGAGCTACTTCAAGACCAGCAATCTTACCAGCATCCTTCGTTGCTTGACGTTGTGCGTCATTGAAGTAAGCAGGAACTGTAATAACAGCTTGTTCTACTTTTTCTCCAAGGTAGCTTTCTGCGTAGTCCTTTAGGTAAGTAAGAATCATAGCGGATACTTCTTCCGGTGTGTATTCCTTACCTTCTAGAGTTACTTTCTTATTTGTTCCAATCAAACGCTTGATTGAGTAGACAGTGTCTTTGTTTGTCATCATTTGACGCTTAGCCGCATCACCGACAACGATTTCCCCATTCTTGAACGATACAACAGATGGTGTTGTACGATTTCCTTCTGGGTTTGCAATAACCTTTGCGTCTTTACCTTCCATAACAGCGACGCAGCTGTTTGTTGTACCTAAGTCAATACCAATAATCTTGCTCATAATTTGCCTCCAATACTTTCTTATTCGCTTACTTTTACCATAGCCGCTCTTAAGATGCGGTCTTTGAGTTTATATCCTTTTTGTAATACTTCTGTTACAGTGTTTGGTTCTACACCTTCCACTTCTTCAACCATCATCGCTTGCATCCAATTTGGATCGAATGGTTGATTTAGGCATTCAATTTCTTCAACGCCTTCTTTTTTGAGTGCATTTGTTAAACTGCGGAAGATCATTTCAACACCTTGTTTGTATTGTTCATCTTCGGTTTCTACTTTCAATGCACGTTCGCAGTTATCAATGCAAGGAAGAATTTCCAATGCAAAGTCCTTAATACGATAGCGTTGTTGTAAAGCAAATTCCTTTTCCAAACGCTTCTTCATGTTTTCTGCATCGGCATATGCCTTTGCATATTCATTCTTAAGAAGATCGACATTCTTTTTCAATTCTTCGTTTTCCGCCTTCAAAGCATCCAACTCACTGATTTCTTGTTCTTCGACGACTTCTTCCATCACCTCTTCACAAACTTCTTCGATTTCAACTTCGTCGTTTTTATGTTTATCCATTGCCAATACCGCCTCCTGATTTATACATCTTTTCAATCAATCGTGCTGCATAGTCGACCATCGAGATCACTCGTTGGTAATTCATTCGACTCGGTCCAACAACCATCAATTGTCCTTGTTGGTCATCGCCGATATGGAATGTACTTTTCACAACCGCAACATCATTGATCCACGTTAGTTGCGCACCTTGTTCGGTACGAACAGCGACTGCTTTTTCATCGTTTGAAATATCTCTCCAAACCGTAGGATCTTCAAGCAAGGTCATCATTGACCGTAGCTTTTCAATATCCGCAAACTCAGGTTGATACAACATCCGATCTTTTCCACTAAAGTACACATTGTCACTTGCAAACTTTACGAAGGCTTGTACAAAGGCTGTAAACAATACATCATGCTTTTGCACAACTGCCGCAAGTTCTGGTTCGATTTCCTTCATGCGTTGCGGTAATTCACTAATCACCGCATGTTTCAATCGTTCATTCAAAACGTTACAACAACTTTCGATATCTTGTAGTGTGACTGTTTGGTCAAAATGGAACTTTCGCGTTTCCGTATGCCCGGTGTTTGTAATAAAGATACAAACGGCATTGCAGTCATCAATCGGAAACAGTTTGATATGTTCTAGTGTTTGCCTAGACGCATCCGGCCCGATTGCACCGGTAGTCATGTTTGTCATCTCCGATATAATTTGGCAACTCTGACGAACTGCCTCTTCGATATTCAAATTCGAAAGATCGAAGGCATCCTTGATGGCAATTTCCATCTTCGTGTCTAAGCACGAATCATGAAGTAAATTCTCGCAATAGAACTTATAGCCATCGGTACTAGGAATACGACCAGATGACGTATGTGTCTTTTCGAGATACCCCAACTCTTCAAGTACTTGCATATCGTTACGAATGGTCGCACTTGAATATGGAACGTGATACTTTTGCTTCAGCGTTTTTGATCCAACAGGCTCGGCTGTTTGAATATATTCTTCAACAATCGCCCGAAAGATTGAAATCCTTCTTGGTGTAAGCATGTTGGTCACCTCCTTTAGCAATCTACCTCCATGACTGCTAACAGTATAGTCCATACCATTAGCACTGTCAATGCTAGAGTGATAAATTGTTGCAAGATTCCAATAAAATAAAACATCCAACCAAATACAAAAACACCGATAATCAACACACTTTTCAACATACAAAATCGAGTACCTAACGCTAATAAAAAAATTAGCACTCTACCACTTAAAGTGCTAAAAAGAGAAAAAGAGCGCATCCAAACGCTCCCCTTATCGATGGAATTCTACCATCTTATCTTCTACTTCTTTGACAATCACACTTGGTAAGAAGGCTTTGATATCCCCCTTGTTCAAGGCAATCTCTTTGACAACCGAACTACTCAAGAAGGAATACTTTGGTTTCGCAATTAAGAATAAGGTTTCAATCTCATGATTTAACATAAGATTCGCCGTTGCTTGTTGCAACTCATATTCATAATCGGATACGGCACGAATACCACGAATAATCGCATTCGCACCGACCTTCTTTGCATAATCAACCGTTAGACCACTACCAATAACAACCGATACATTGTTTACACCTTCTAAACTTTCAATCGATTCTTCAATCATCCGCTTTCGATCTTCTACAGAAAACGCACAGGTCTTTCTAGGATTATGCATAATCATCACAACCACTTCATCAAACATTCGACTTGCACGTTCAATGATATCTAAATGTCCTAAGGTAATTGGATCAAAGGACCCTGGATAACAAGCTTTCATAACTAATCATTCTTCTTTCTATAATAGGTAACCTTACTAATGCCATATGTCGCAACTTTTACCATTGTAAGATCTGCCACTTCTTCATCATATACATCTTCTTTTAACGATTCGACAATCACCACTGCCCCATCGTTCAATAAATCAAGCTCACAAAGCTTCTTCATGACTTTCTGATTCTTTTCTTTTGCGTATGGTGGATCTAAATATACTAAATCAAACTTCATATCTTTCTTGCTTAATAGATTCAAAAGCTTCATATCACTGACCGCATACACCTTACAGCGATCTTCCACCTTCAACTTATTCACATTACTCAAAATCACTTTATACGCATCACGACTCATATCATTCAATACCGCAAACCTACAGCCTCGACTCAACGCCTCTAAGCCAACCGCTCCACTTCCTGCATATACATCTAAGAAGTTTCCACCGTCAAAGAAGCCACCAAGACTTGAAAACACAGCTTCTCTTACTTTATCTAACGTTGGTCTTGTGTTTGTTCCTTTTAAGGTTTCTAGCTTTCTAGAACCAAACTCACCTGCTACGATTCTCATACAATCTCTCCATTTTTATATTGCCGAATAACGGCTTGGGCAATTCCAATCGCAATCATCGTTGATAATAACGATGTACCACCAGAAGAAATCATCAATAACGGAATCCCCGTCAAAGGAACCGCCGCTGTTACACCACCTACATTAAACACAAAGTGAATCGCAATATAGGAAGCCGTTCCAACAAGAATCATTCTTCCCTTTTCATTCTTCATCTTCGCCGCATACGAATACAACCGATACACCAGTGTTGCATACAATAGGAAGATACAGAAGAAGCCAACAAAGCCAACTTCTTCAACGGTAATTGCAAGAATAAAGTCCGTTGTACGTGCTGGGAATACGTAATACTTCGACAATGACTTTCCATAGCCACTACCAATCAACCCACCACGGGCTTGGGCAATCAAAGAGTTTGCAATGTGCATCGAGTCTTTAAACATATCCCCAAACGGCAAAGCACACGATTCAAAGCGTGCCATCTGGTAAGGCTTTAACCGTCCTAAGTTTACAACGAATCCAACACCCCAAGGTGTCGATAATATGTATCCTGCAATAAAGGCAAAGATGGCAAGAATGGCCAACGACTTTTGCCAAAAGACAAGCAATGGATGATCTGGCACAAACAAACATGCTAAGGCAATCAAACAAAGAACCATCATCGACCCAAAGTCAGACTGCGCAAACAAGATAATGCCCGCAAAAATAACAATGATCAAAAGTGGTGTTGAAACATACTTCAAACGAATCATCATCCGCTCTTTAAAGCTATCGGTTGTATAGTAGCGTCTAGGAACTGGCGCTTTGCGATCTCCTAAGTTCGCTGCCATCACTAGAATTGTCATAACTTTCGCAAACTCGGATGGTTGAATCGAAAAGCTACCAAAATAAATCCATGCCTTCGCCCCCGCATTTGCAGTAAACATCAAAGGGACTATCAATAGAAAGATTTGCGCCCATACAAGCTTCAAAAACAAATCCGTCGATAAAAATCGTAAGGTAAAAAAGCGTTCCATAAGCTTCAAAGCTACAATTCCAATCAATGCCATGAAGGATTGTTTAAACAACACATTCGTAACACCAATTTCTTGAATCGAGGCCGATACATTCATTGAGGCACTCATAACCGCAAAAATTCCAATCACCGCAATCACAATGGTCACAATCTGAATCGTCGCATCACAGCCATTTGGCAATAAGAAGTTTTGTAAATTCCATTTTTGTTTCTGTCGTCGAGCAGGTCTTTTCCCTACCGAAACTTGTTTTCTTCGTCTATTCATGTTGTTAGTTTACAACATTCCTTCACATTAGAAAAGGCACATAAAATACACGTTTCCAAACTATTTCAAATTGAAAACGCATTCAAAGGCATTCTTTTTTGACTTATGCTTTGTTCTTGCTTAATATAGTCATGAGGTAAAGTATGTTAATCAATAATAAGACAATTATCAAAGACAATGATCCATTGATCAGACGTAAAAGTGAAAAAGTCGCTCTTCCTTTATCAAATGAAGACGAAACTCTTTTAAGAGAAATGTATGAATATGTAAAAAACTCAACCGATGAAGAACTTGCAAAGAAGCTAGACCTTCGTCCAGCGGTTGGCCTATCTGCCATTCAAGTTGGTGTTCCAAAGCAACTAACCGCCATCATCTTGCATGACTTAGACGCAAACGGAAATGAAATCGTAACGGAATACATGCTTGCAAATCCACGCATCGTATCAAAGTCCGTACAACCTGCCTACTTACAAACCGGTGAAGGTTGTCTATCGGTTGATCAAGACCACCAAGGATTTGTCGTACGCCATGCCCGTGTTACAGTCAAAGGCTATGACTTAATCCAAGACAAAGAAATTACCATTCGTGCCCGTGGCTATTTAGCGATTGTATTACAGCACGAACTCGACCACTTCGATGGAACCTTGTTCTACGATCACATTGATCCAAAACAACCATATCCATTGATTCGTGACGCAATGGTCATTTAACAACAATTTTGCGAATACTATGTAATTGATGCTTGTACAACGTGATTCGTGTTATAATCCTAGTACAGGATACAGCATCAATTTTTATTTGCTCGTACAAAACAATCTAATGAATAAAGAGGTAACCTATAATTATGGAAAAGAAACAAACAAAGCGCACAAACCGCACGGCGCATTATTCACGTGTGGTCAAGCCAACGTTAGAAGCACAAGAAATCAATCGTAAAACCGATACCCTTGTCTATGCGTTAGGTGGACTTGGACATGTTGGAATGAACATGTACTGTATTGAACACAACGATGAAATCTTAGTCATCGACTGTGGAATCCTATTCCCAGAAGACGACCTACTTGGTGTAGACTATGTCATTCCTGACTACACCTACTTAATTCAAAACCAAAATAAAATCAAAGCGTTGATTATCACCCACGGTCATGAAGACCATATCGGTGGTATTCCATTTATCTTAAAGAAAATTCGCATCAAGGACATCTACGCTCCTCGCTTTGCGAAATGCTTAATTGAACGTAAATTAGAAGAACATCGCATGAGCCGTCTTGTGAAGATTCATGAAATCACAGGGGATTCAAGAATCCGTACAAAACACTTTAACATCGGCTTCTTCGACACCGTTCACTCCATTCCAGATTCACTTGGTGTCATTATCAATACACCAAATGGAAGAATCGTAGAAACCGGTGACTTTAAGTTCGACTTAACACCAATTGGACGTAACGCAGACTATCAAAAGATGGCCTACATTGGACAAGTCGGTGTCACTCTATTAATGAGTGATTCCACCAACTCCTCAGTTCCAGGCTTCTCCATTTCTGAACAAAAAGTAGCACGTACAATCGTTGATCAAATGCGTAAGACACCAGGACGAATCATCGTTTCTACCTTCGCATCGAACGTATTACGTTTAAATCAAATCTTAGAAGCAGCTGTTGCGGTTGGTCGTAAGATTGCCGTCTTTGGTCGTTCCATGCAAAATGTCTTAGAAATTGGTCAAAAGCTAGGTGTTATTAACATTGCCAAACAAAACTTTATTTCTGGTAATGAACTAAACACCCTACCAGCCAATAAGATCTGTATTGTATGTACCGGATCACAAGGGGAACCAATGGCCGCTCTTTCAAGAATTGCCAACGGTACACACCGCTTTATTAAGATTATTCCAGGAGATACAGTTCTCTTCTCCTCTTCACCAATTCCAGGTAATGGCCAATCGGTATCCGCGATTGTAAACCAATTAACAAGAGTTGGTGCAAACGTAGTTGAAAACTCAGCTCTTAACTCCTTCCACACAACAGGACATGCGCCTCAGGAAGAACAAAAGTTAATGTTGAATCTTATTAAGCCTGCCTACTTTATGCCAGTGCATGGTGAATTCAAGATGCTTGTACAACATGCAAACACTGCCCAAGAAACAGGTGTTCCTAAGGAAAACTGCATGATTTGTTCAAATGGAGACATTGTTGTATTACGTAATCAAACATGCTTTATTGGCAATGAACGCATTCAAACAGATGCCATCTATGTCGATGGAAAAGACGCTACGGGTCTTTCTACTTCGGTTATTAAGGATCGTCAAATCCTTGCTGATTCTGGTTTAGTATCTGTTATTGTAACAATCGATTCTCGATACAATAAGATCCTATGCCGCCCTACGATTGTATCCCGTGGCTTTGTGTATCTAAAAGACAACCAAGCCCTATTAAAGGATGCAGAACTTGTGGTGTATGATGCCCTTAAAAAGAAAATGCAACAACGCACAACCTTTGGGGAATTGAAGAATTGTATTCGTACTTCTCTTGAACCATATCTATTCAAGAAGACAAACCGTAATCCAATTGTCATTCCGGTTATTCTTAACCAAAAGGCAGCGATGGAAGAATTACGAGCTCGTTCAGCTGCGCGTAAACCAAGTAAACCAACAAAGGAAGCTAAGAAGGTCTAATCGACCTTCTTTTTGTTTTGCCCAAAAGAAAAAAGCCACTCGATTGAGTGACTTTGAGAATCAAATTACTTTACTTGGATGATCTTCATCATGTTCGCTGATCCTTCACCTGTTGGATATCCAGCAGTTAGAATGATCAATTGACCAGGTTCGATTCCGTATTCCTTTGCGATTAGACAAGCTAAATCATCATCGTTTGTCATGTTGTTTTCAACTTCAGAATACACAGGAATTACACCCCAGTAGTTTTCAAGTTTACGTTGTGTTCCCTTAGTGAATGTAACAGCTAAGATTGGAACATTTGGACGGAACTTGGAAATACGACGAGCTGTTGTACCACCTTGTGTGAAGGCAACAATCGCACCTACATTATCAAGAGACAATGCTGCATCCGAAACGGAGATACCGATTGCGTCTTGGATTGTGTTTTGGCTAGATTGCTTAGAAATGCTTAGACGTCCCTTGTAGTCAAAGATTGCTTCTGCACCTTCAACAATACGAGCCATCATTGCACATGCTTCTACTGGGTATTCACCAGCTGCTGATTCAGCAGATAACATTACACAGTCAGAACCATCTAATACCGCATTACATACGTCAGATGCTTCGGCACGTGTACAACGTGGGTTTGTTGTCATAGAGTCAAGCATATGTGTTGCTGTAACAACTGGTTTACCCATAACGTTTGCCTTACGGATAATAGCCTTTTGGTAGATTGGAACGTTTGCTGTAGGAATTTCTACACCTAAGTCACCACGAGCTACCATGACACCATCAGCTGCTTCTAGGATTTCATCAAGGTTATCGAATCCTTCTTGGTTTTCGATCTTGGCAATGATTTGGATCTTTGGCTTACCAGCTTCGATCAAAATCTTACGGATTTGGTTAACGTCAGATGCGCGTCTTACGAAGGAAGCCGCAATGAAGTCAACGTCATTTTCAGCACCGAAACGAATGTCGGATAGGTCTTTTTCAGAAATGAAAGGCATGGATAGACGTACACCTGGTACATTACATCCCTTCTTAGAACTAATTGGTCCGCTTACTTCAACACGGCACTTTAGTTCGTTTCCATCGTTTTCAAGAACAGTTAAACGCATTTTACCGTCGTTGATTAGGATGTAGTTGTTTGGACGAACGTCCGCAAACAATTCAGGACATGCAATGTGGAAACGTTCATGGTCACCAATGATTGGAGCCTTTTCTAGGTAAACGATTTCACCCTTCTTATAATTTTCTGAACCATTCTTGAATTCACCTAAACGGATTTCAGGTCCCTTTGTGTCTAGCATGATTGCTAAGTTGCGACCTTCTTTTGCACAAACTTCACGAACTAAGTTCATACGATTTAGGTGTTCTTCATGGCTTCCGTGTGAGAAGTTCAAACGAACAATGTTCATACCAGCATCCGCTAGTTCGGTAATTGTTTTGTAGTTATCACTGCTTGGTCCAATTGTGCAGATGATCTTTGTCTTCTTAAACAGGTGTGAATTTTTAGTCATAATCTATCACTCTTTCTATATTTTAAACGAGACGATCAAATAAGCGATACAACCGCTTACGGCTTGAACGTGGTCTTTGCAATGCCTCTTCGATAGGCATTGACGCAATGTGGTTGTCAATGATGCCGACACATTGACCGCCGATTCCTTCCATCAGAAGGTCAACAGCTTTTTCGCCCATTTGGCTGGCTAACATTCGGTCTTTCGACGTTGGAGATCCTCCACGTTGAATATGACCTAATACAGTCGCTCTACCAGAGAAGCCTGTTTGCAATGAAACTTTCTTTGCCAAATCATCGACATCTGTGACCTTCTCTGAAATGATCACAATCGCATGATTCTTCTTGCACGCTTCGCCTAAATAACGAAGACGTTCCAACACTTCAAGTTCATCATATCCAGTTTCTGGAGAGATTACCATTTCAGCACCACAGCTGATGGCTGTATACAGTGCTAAATCACCGCAACGGTTTCCCATTACTTCAACAATCGAGCAACGATGGTGAGAACTTGAGGTATCACGTAGCTTATCGACACATTCTACACATGTATTCAATGCCGTATCAAAACCAATTGTGAAATCCGTTCCCGGAATATCGTTATCAATTGTCCCTGGAAGTCCAATACAGTTAATGCCAAGCTTTGTTAAAGCAAGGGCACCACGATAACTTCCGTCTCCCCCAATTACAACCAGTGCATCGATTCCTGCATCTTGCAATTGACGGACGCAACGTTCTTGAATCTCTTTTTCTTTAAACTCTGGCAAACGAGCAGAACCTAACTTTGTTCCACCCTGGTCTAAGATGTCAGAAACATCTTTTCTTGTCAAAGGTTCAAAGTTTCCTTCTAGAAGGCCACGATAGCCATCACGAATTCCATAGACTTCAATCCCATTGCTTAATGCAACTCTAGTTACGGAGCGAATTGCTGCATTCATTCCCGGCGCATCTCCTCCGGATGTAAGAATACCAATTTTACGAACCATCTTTACCTCCTAGACTCAATAAGTCTAACACTATTGTTTCTCTATTTGAAGACTTCGACGATCAGCACCGATCATTTGTACTGGTCGAGCTAACACTCGAATACGTTCGATGATACGTTCCGCCTCCAAAGGGTCAGTTCCCTTTGATGTTGAAAGGAAGTGATTTTTCAAGGATTCCATGTCTTCATTACTTGTGAACCAAGTCATCCGCCTATTTTGCATACGTTTGTCCAAAATCGATAAAAGAATCGAACGACTTTGTTCCGTAATCGCCTCCGCTCCAATATCGTCAAAGACCACAAAGTCGGCAAAGCTTAAATAGCTTACTTCCTTTCGATAATCTTCCACACGATAATTCTCACGCAAGCGATGGGCAAAACTAGGCATATGGACATAGCATACTTTTTTGCCACTACGAGCTAAGTCATTACAGCAGCATGCAGCTAAATAACTCTTACCAGTTCCCATAGTGCCATAAAGAAACAATCCAGTCCCCTCTTTGAAGGCTGTCGTTACTTCTTTATACGCAAGTAAATAGTTGGCTTTTTCATTTCGAATGTCAATCCCTTGTAACCCAATGGTTTCAAACATGGAACCTAAGTCATTTACATAATAGTTTTGCAAATGCTTAATAGCCTCCATGCGCTCCATTTTGTAGTAACACGCCTCTTGCACAGGTTTTAAGATGCGATCATAATCCAACCCATCGCGGTAGCCTTTCGACTTTTGTTTGCAATGGCCTAAACCCTTACAACCACGACAAAGATTACGACTTTTCACCCAGTCCAAAAAACGATAGGGATAGGTTTCAAGAACAGACATTGGCACTTGCTTGTCTTCTAAAAAGTCAACAATATCTGGATTCGCCTTCAATAGCTTGATTAACGCATCCCGATTGTTCATTGTCTTTTCATCAACGACAAGTGGTGAAAAATCCATTCGTTTCATCCTTTACCCCTTCCCCAATATCAAAAAGTACTTCTTGATGTTGCTACTACATTATAACGTAAGAATTTACAAACAAAAAATATTTTAGGGCTGTAAGCCTTTACAATTTTGAAAACTGTACAAAATTAAAGCGAACGTTGCAATTCTTCAATCTCTAAGCGAAGTTTCTCTTCCTCTTCTTCACTAATCTTCGATTGGTTCAACACTTCTTCCATACCACCATTCTTTTGAATCTCGGTATAGTATTTTGGAAGAACTTCTTGTTTCTTATAAGATGATTTCTTCTTTGCCTTTGCAACCGCATTCAAGGCATCTTCCTTCGTCTTCACGCCATCGCGTACCCATTCTGCAAGTACCATATCCACAAACTTTGGAACCAAACGATTCTCGGAAATATTTAAGATGTATTCAATCATGATATTGATTACTTCCACCGGGAACTTCGACTTCTCTTGTACACGTTCTAGTAACATTGCTTCATTCAAAGATACCTGCATGCCATTCTGCTTTGCTTGTAAGAATGATTTCGGTGGTAAGCTATAGCGATCTTTTGCTTGATCAACATCTGGAATTGCCTTGGCACATTTCAGTTTCAACTTTTCAATATCTAAGCTTTCATCCTTCAAACTCACACAATCCTTAATCAAAACACGCATCTTCTTACTTGAAATCCCATGCACCGTCGCTAGTTTTCCAATCGCTTTTAGATTCTCTTGGCTTCTAGCACTTACCGGTAAGACAAGCTTTGATGTATTTGCTAAGAAATCATCGTAATCAAAGTCAATCAACACATCTTCATTGACAAACTGGAACGATGGTCGAACGGTATGGAAAGCCATCGCCTCCTCAAAGACCTCATCTTCTTCTTTGTAAGTGAGTGGTACCGTAATATTCTTATACCCTTGTAAACTCACTTCCGATTGTGTCAAACACGTAAGCACATTCTTTGCATGTGTAGGCGTTGTTGCTTTATAGAAATCACGCATAAATAAATTCGCCTTTACAAACTCTTCCTTTGGAATTGGCGCATGTAAGACATACAAATACGTATTACGCTTTTCTTCTTCTTTGATATACGTATCAAGCAAGCGATACTCTTCTAGTTTCACCCTTGCCTTTTCTAAGTTTTGAATCGGAATATTCAAAAGCTTTAACAAATGATCATGACTAAAACCACTTGTTTTCATAAAGCGATGGGCATACAAGGTCAAATACAAGGATGTTGCCTCAGCACTAATCATTGGTTGATACAGTAACATCAACACTTGCATCTTCGTTTCCGATAAGAAACTATCCGCCTGCACACGACACACATCATGCGGCATTAACTCCATGTACATCCCTCCTTCTTCGACTCACAAACGCATTTACCATACGACTTGTTTCCCGTTTTAATTCACTCAATTGTCCCTCATTGTAAATCACATAATCCGCTTGTTCGATCTGAACCTTTGGATCTAATTGCGACGCATACCGTTTCATTGCTTCTTCTTCACTATAGCCACGCATTTCTACCATACGATCAATTGCTGTTTCTTTGTTGCATGTTACTACTACAATTCCAGCAAACAAATCCAACCAGTCCGTTTCAAACAACAACGGAACTTCCACAAAGACAACTTCCTTGTCTTCATGACGCTTTGCAAAGCGCAACATGCCTTCTTTGACAAATGGATGCACAATTGCATTCAACTGCAATCGTTTCTCATCATTTTCAAAAATACAAGCAGCTAACTTCTTGCGATCAATTTCAAGATTCGCATCTAAGATATCCCTTCCAAACGCATCAACAATCTGTTGATATGTCACTTGACTTTGTAACAAGGCAAGATGGGCATAGCCATCACAATCAAAGACAGGAAGCCTTCTCTGTTTTAAAAAGTTACAAACCTCGGACTTTCCTGAGGCAATCGTACCGGTAATCGCAATCAATTTCATATAAAACTCCTCATTTTTGACAGACTGGACAATAGTAGGAAGACCTACCACCAATCCGTTTCATTTGTATCTTCGCTCCACAAACCTTACATACCTTTTGTTCGTGGACCATACAAGATAGCTGGAATCGACCATGCACACCCTCAATCGACGTATAAGAGCGAATCGTTGTGCCACCTGCTTGAATCGCTTCCCGTAAGATCCGATTCGTTTCTTCTACAATTCCAACACTATCTTTCTTCGTAATTCGTTTACAACTTCTTCCAGGCCTTAAAGATGTCGCAAACAAGATTTCATCGGCATAGATATTTCCAATTCCTGCAATAAAATCTTGCTTTAACAACAGTGTCTTTAACGGCATATCTTTCTTCTTACAAACCTCATACACATATGCACTTGTAAAAGCATCTGTATTTGGTTCAACCCCTAGATTATGAAAGGTATTGAAATCACAATCCAAAGGCCATAGCTCCATTCTTCCAAACTTTCGTGTGTCATGGTAGCGAAGCGTCATACCATCATCTAACGTAAACACAACATGTTCATGCTTACTGAATGGCTCACTTGCCTCTTTGATAAAGTACTTCCCTTCCATTCGTAAATGCGACACAAAGTAACATGTGTCCATTTGAAAAATCAAATACTTCCCTCGTCTTAAAAACCCTTGAAAGCGTTGATTCTTTAACGTTTCAACAAACACACTCACATCGCCATCAATGATCGGTGCATAATTCACCTTCACATCGACAATCTTACGCCCACGAATACGATGTTCTAAGGCCCGTAACACCGTTTCTACTTCTGGTAATTCTGGCATTATTTTGCCTCATACCACGTTTGTCCACAATTCATTTCCACAGTTAATGGAACCTTTAGTTCCATCGCATGAACCATTCCGTCTTCAATGATTTGTTTCATAACGTCTATTTCTTCATTCACAACATCAAAGATCAATTCATCGTGTACTTGAAGAATCATCTTAGATTGTACGTTCTTTTCTTTCATCATCGCATCAATCTTAAGCATTGCAAGCTTAATAAGATCTGCTGCAGATCCTTGAATTGGTGCATTCATCGCTGCACGTTTTCCAAATTCCTTCATCATAAAGGACTTATTATGAATTTCTGGAATCTCACGTCTTCTACCACTCAACGTTTCTACATAGCCATGTGCTTCACAGAAGGCAACTAGTTCTTGCATATATGTCTGAATCCGTGGGTATTTTTCATAGTAGGTCGCAATAAATTGTTTCGCTTCTTTTCTAGTGCAGCCAAGTTGTTCCGCTAGACCAAAGTCGGAAATTCCATACACAACCCCGAAGTTAACCGTCTTTGCCTTACGACGCATATCACTTGTAACATCTTCCATAGACACATCAAAGATATCCATCGCTGTTTTTGTATGAACATCAATGCCTTCATTAAAGGCAGCAATTAATTGTTTCTCATCGGCCATATCGGCAAGCATTCGCAATTCAATTTGGTGATAGTCACAACTAATTAAGGTATGCCCTTCACTTGCCATAAATGCCTTACGAATCTCTTTTCCTTGTTCATCACGAACGGAGATATTCTGTAAGTTTGGTTCACTTGAAGAAAGACGACCCGTCTGTGTTGCGGCTTGGTTATAAATCGTATGAATTCTTCCATCTTCACGAATATATTTCTGTAAGCCATCGGCGTACGTCGAATAAATCTTACTCAACTTTCGATACACAAGAATTGGTTCAATGATTGGATGACTTCCCTTTAGCTTTTCTAATTGATCTGCTGAAGTCGAACGTTTCTTACCATGTGGCAAGGCTAAATCATCAAACAATACTTCGCCTAATTGCTTTGGCGAATTGACATTGAATTCTTTTCCCGCATAACCAACAATCTTACGCTCTTCTTCATCCAACAATGCCTTCATCTTTTTGGCAATTTCTTCTAATACAGAGACTTCACAACGAATTCCTGTTTCTTCCATTGCGAATAATACATTGGTTAACGGTAAATCAATATCACGATACACATGAACCATATTTGCTTGTTCTAAACGCGCATAAGCTTCCTCAAACAAGCGATGAATGTTCATACAACTTTCACAGGCATACAAGATTTCATCATCAAAGTCGACTAACTTTGGACGAGCCTTTGTGCCATAGATTTCATCGTAGGTCTTCGTTGTGACAAGTTCAAAGGCGGTTTGAATCTTCGCTGTTGAAGTCAATGTAGAATCGACTAAACTAGCCACAATCATCGCATCTTCATCAAACAATACATCCATTCCATAACGCTTTAATACATGCATCGAACGTTTATTATCATAGCTAATCAAACGATGCTCACTTGTTAAATACGATTTCAATGCATCATCTTTCATGGCATCATCAATCGTTATGTACACTGCATTTGTTCCATCAAATAGCGCTAAGCCATAGACAATGGCTTCTTCTTGGCTGTCTTGGTTATCATGCACAAAGATTGTAAGATCCCCGTCTAACATGTTCGATGGAACTTGCATTACATGTTTGACACTCGAACAAACCTCAGCTGCTAATTCTTCTTGTTGCTCATCCTGGACAAAGACTTGATATTTCTTTGCCATAGAATACATATCAACGCCTTCAAAGAATTGTACTAAGGTCTTATAGTTTGGCTCAAACATACAAGCATCTACCGTAAAGTCTAAAGGAACATCACAACGAATCGTTGCAAGTTGCTTACTTAGCTTTGCCATTTCAATGCCTGCTTGAATCTTCTTTCCAGCTGCACCTTTGATTTCATCAGCATGTGCTAATACTTCATCAACTGTTCCATAGGTATCAAGAAGCTTCATTGCCGTCTTTTCACCAATGCCCTTAATTCCTGGAATATTATCGGCAGAATCTCCCATCAAGGCTTTTAAATCAATGACTTGACTAGGCGTAATGCCATATTCTTCCTTTAAGGAAGTAAGGTTCATTTCTGCCATTTCGGAAATCCCCTTCTTCATTAACATGACACAGGTATCTTGTTCAATCAGCTGTAACATATCGCGATCACTTGTCAAAATGATCGTATCAAATTCTGGTGTATTGCGACTCATTGTCCCAATTAAATCATCGGCTTCAATGTCTTGCATTTCTACCCACTTAATCGCAAAGGCATCTAAATAATCACGCACCAATTGAAACTGCGGAACCAAATCATCTGGGGCATGTTTCCGGGTGCCTTTGTAGTCTGCATATAAATCATGACGGAACGTGTGTTTTCCCGCATCAAATGCGACCAATACCGCATCTGGTTCAACAAGGTCTAAGGCCTTTTGTAACATCCTGGAAAAGCCAAAAATGGCATTGGTTGGTGTTCCGTTGGAACTTGTCATCCGCGTTCCATAGGCCGTTGCATAATAGGCCCGAAATAACATCGAATTTCCATCGACTAAAAGAAGTTTTTTCATAAATTCCTCCATCAACTATTGTATCACTCAAGACTCAAAAGGAATCACAACCATGCATGATTCCTTCCATCTTATTTCTTTTCTTCGTTTGCTTTTTCTTGCATCGCTTCTTGAGAAGCTTTTGCCATCCGAATTTGTACTTCATCACGATCTTCGGCCATCGTTTGTAAGGTTGAAAGATTCTCATACATCATTGATAAGTAATCTTTTCCCGATTCGACCTCTTCTTGTGTTAGAGAGGACACATTTGATAACTCGACACGTGTAAGGTTTAAATCTTCTTCTAAATGATCAAACAACGCAAGCATGTCTTCACTCATATTTGGCTCATACACAATGTATTTCACCCCATCGCTTTTAATGCGTTGTTCAATGAGTTCTAACTGTTCTTTGTTTGGAAGTGCTCCATACTTGGAAAGAATTGCTGGATACACTTGAATGCCATAGGTCTTTTGCCAGTTTCCAAAGCTTGCCGTCATCGACACAAAGCGAATCACTCGATTGTTTGCCTCGTTGCTTGTTGCCATCGCTTGGTATTGGGCATCTAAGTTAATCAAGTCTGTTTCTAACTTCTCAAAGTTTTCATGGAACATCTTGGAATCATCTGGGAATGTCAAATCCAACCATTCAAGAATATCTTTCGCCATTGAAAGCATCGCAATTGGATCTAACCACAAGTACAAGTCACGATTATCAATGTCCACCGTCTTAAAGGCATCTCCCTTATAGTATGGTGTTTCAATAAACGTACTTTCGCCATCGGTAATCACTTCTGTATAGCGTTCAAAGTTATACACCGCATTCATAATCGACAAGTCTAATTGTCGTTGTTGAATGGCTGTAATATCTTCTTTGTACATACCAAGATAAGGCTCTAAATCCCCAATGTGCATAAAGATTGCCGAATCTTCTAGAATCTCTTTGTAATTTGGTTCAATCGTAGCGCGTTGCACAATTTCATCGGTTTGAATGGACTCACTCATCACTTGCCCATTGGTCAATCGTTCTACTAAGAATCCAATTGGATATACGGTATACGCTACCTTTGTTTTTACATTCGCACAGCCTGCAAACATCGAAACAAATACACAACAAGTAAGCAAGACTGATAAATATCGTTTTCTCATCTTTTCACCATCACTTCAGTAACGATTATACCATAGGATTGAAACCAATTAAGAACAAACTATTACATCAAACCTTCTCTTTTCAAAGACATACAACCCCGCTTTGTAATAATGATATGGTCTAATACAGCGATGTTAAAGACATAACTCGCTTCCTTTAATCGCTTCGTTAACATCAGGTCTTGTTCACTTGCACATAGATTGCCGGATGGATGATTATGGGCCACAACAATCGAAGCTGCCCCTTTCAAGATGGCTTTACGCAAAATCTCTTTCACCGATACTACACTACAGTTCTCACTTCCTTTAAACAGTGTTTCCATTTCTAAAATATTATTTCCACCATCTAAGTAAATCACCATAAACTCTTCCTGTGTCTTTCCACCCTTTTCCAGTCGTAAGTATTCATACAAACTCTCTGGAGATTTGACATTGAACTTCATGGGAATGGTTTCTTCAATCATTCGTTTTGCCAGTTCAAAATGAGCCATTAACTCAATTGCCTTAATCGTTGAAATCCCATCCACTTGCATAAACTCTTCTTTTTCAAGTCCGGCAATTCCATTTAAACTCACCCCCTTTTCAAGTAACCCATCAGCAATCTCGAACACACCATGCTTACTTGTTCCACTTCGTAACAAAATCGCCAACAACTCTTTATTACTTAATACCGACACCCCATATTTCAATGCTTTCTCTCTTGGGCGTTCTTCTTTCGCTAAGTCTTTGATATTCATAACTTTCACCTCACTTGCTTTATTCGTAAAAGCAACAAATAAGTTTCAAAAACATGAAAACTTAAGCATCTCTTAAGCAATTTTCGAACAATTTTACATTTGACTTATGGTATAATGCAACAAGAACAAAGGTGGTATTTTTATGACTGTAACAACAAAATTACTCGTTACGATCGCAACCGTTTTATTACTCGCAACAACGGGTGCAGGCGTCTATTACTTAAATGAAACAGGACAAATTAACTGGTTTTCCAAAACCATTGAAATTCCAGATCTTGTCGGTAAAAGCAAAGAAGAAGTCGAATCTTGGGTACAAGCAAATGAACTTGAAGCAGACTTCGTTGCTTATTCGTATGTGTATGACAATGAAATGGAACTTGACCATGTCGTAAGTCAATCCGTAGAAGCAAACAAAAAGATTAAACGCTCGGAACACTTAGACCTCGACATCTCGGGTGGAAAAGACCCAGATCAAGAATTCATCCTTCCAGACTTTAAAGGACAAAGCATGAAGGAAGTTGCCGAATGGTTTACAAGCAATGACTTTAAACTCGTATCTTACGCGTTTAAAAAAGATCCAAGCTTAGAAAAAGACCAATTCATTTCCTGTGAACCAAACGTTGGAGAAACCGTGAAACGCAACACTAAGATTGTTGTAACCTTCTCCTCTGGTGATCAAGCAAATGAAAACGAAGAAGTAACCGTTCCAGACTTTAAACCATATACCTATAACGAAATGCAAAAATGGGGCAAAGAAAACCGCATCAGTCTTGTCTTCGACTTTGAATTCGATGACAAGATTGGTAAAGGTCAATATATCAAACAAAGCATCAAGCCAAACGCAACCATGAAAGCAGGCGAAAAGATCGTCATCACAATCTCTAACGGTAAATCCGTAGGCATTGAATCCTTCATCGGTAAAACCCGTAAAGATGCCGAAGCTTGGTGCAAACAAAACAACGTAAAACCAGTCTTCATCGATGTCTATGCCAAAGAAAAACAAGGAACCATCGTCGCTCAAAGCGTCACCAAAGGAAATATCACAAAAGATTCGAAGATTACCTTCTCCTTAGCCGCTGGACCTGTTCCTTTACAAAACTATGTAGGACGTACGAAAGATGAATTCAATGGCTATATTGCATGGCTTAACAATGAAGCTTACAAGTCGGCAAAGCTTACATTTGAAATCGTTGAAGTGGATGCCAACGACAAAAAACCAGGTACCATCTTAGAACAAAATCCAAACACCCCTTGTAATCCAGGTACGAAAGTAACTATTAAGATTGCAAAGATCGGTAAAGTCACCGTTGAAAACAAAAAGAACTCTACGGAACAAGATTTCAAGACTTACCTATCCAATCTAGGATTACAACTTGGTAACCGTGTTGAAGAATATAGTAACGACGTTTCTAGTGGCAAGATTATAAACAACTCCACCGGTACATTTGACCGTGGAACAAGCATTAACTATACCGTATCCAAAGGTGCATATTCCTTTGATCCAACACCTTACTTAAAAGAAGGAACTGCCTTCAACCACGGAAACTTCGCCGAAGCGAAAAACCATGGTTGGACAGTCAATGTTGTAGAAGACTTTAACTCAACTCTAGCAGCTGGTACAATCGTTTCAAGCTCCGTCAACGGCAAACAAATCACAGTCACATTAAGCAAAGGAAAAGACCCACGCATTGATGTTGTAAGTGTGATTGGCCAAGACGTTGAAACAGCCAAACAAACACTCGCCAATAGAGGCTTTACAAATATTGTAGCGATTCAAGCAGACGCATCCGATGAACCTGCCAATAAGGTCATCGCTCAAAACCCAACAAGTGGGAAATACGATGCAAATCAACAAATCATGCTTACCTACTCGCCTGGTAAACCAGAAGTACAACAAGCTACGATTCCAGATATCCAGGTTGACTTCTTCGCTGCCGCAGATAGAGCTATTATCGAAAGTGGAGTCATTTCAAAGATTCGTGGTGCAGGATTTACAAATGTACGCGTTGTAGAAAAAAATACGCTTGAAAACAATCCAAACAACTATTCTGGTTTAGAATCAATTAATCCAGCTCCAGGTACAACGTTACCAGTGGATTCCGAAATAACTGTTACAATCTTAGTACCAAGATAACAACGAAAGGCTGCTCAACTTGCAGCCTTTTCTAATGCCATCACATAAAGAAAGCACCTATCGTAAGTTCGCTTACAATAGGTGCTATTTTCGTTATTCGTTTGTCGTTGTAATCAACAAGGTTAATTGATTATATGCAGACGTTTGAACAATCTGATACATACGATGATCTTTCGTCGAAGACTTCACATTGAGAAGCCTTGGCCAAATCATCGGATAAAGGTCATGGTGTTCTCCAACCGTAGTTTCAACATACATACGGTATACACCATCTTCTAAACCACTCAAGTCATTGTTTTCCAAGAACTCAAGTTTTGCATGTTTTACACTATATAAAACATCGCTACGAATGTCTTTCGCATCCACTGAAGCTTCATTTGCCTTCGCTTGTAGTGTATGCAAATTACCATCCTCGTCCATCAATACGACATTGTAAGAAGGTTGATCTTCTTTAATGGTACGCTTGTTATACATGAAGGTAATCGCTTCAAGATCTAGCGAACTATCATGTAACGTTACATTCTCAGGCATGAAGAAGGACATTCTTCTTGTTGGCTTTTTGATGGAATCAAATGGAATCTGATTCTTTTCCTTCATGAGTTCTAGACGGTAATTCGAAATCGGATTTGCAAGCAATCCAATCGTCAATCCATCCACAACCTTTGGCTTAATTTCAAAGGTATCACGAATTGCACAAAGTGGTAATTTATCTACTAGCTCGCCATTTTTAACAACCAGGTTAAACTTGTAATTACCCTCTTCAAGTGCACTTACATCCACAACTGCATGGTAACCAATTCTTGCATAGACGTATCCATCACCTAAATCCATCGGTGTTTCAACATTCAATGTGTCTGTTGGAATCTGGATCACGTTCTTTGAACCAAGTTGTTCTGCTTCAACTATCAGTTCAACAGAACCATCGTCAGCTTTCGCATCCTTATTCAAGAAGCAGCCCATTCCATCTAATGTCAATGTTTGATAATCATCCGACATCGATGTATTTGTAACACTACGTATTAACATTGGCTTTTCTTCGACTGGTTTTAACGTACAACCCTTACCATATTGCCAATTTTCAAAGCCATCATTACATACAACGGTATTCTTATCCTTGTCATAATGAGCTCCATAGCCTGGTTGAATATCCTTCACCTTAAACATCGCAAAGTCAGAAACATCTTGCAAGCTATAATCTAGTCCATTCACAAAGGCATACGTGAAGCTAACGCCACTTGGAAGAATATAACTATCGTTATATTGACTATAGGAACTATATGCACATGCAATACGCATGATATATGTACCCTTAGCAATATCACTCAATGGTACATCGACAGACCATTTCACTTCGCCATTTGAACTTACTTCATTTCTTGCGTCAAAGCTCTTTACAACTGCATAACTGCTTGTATCAAGGAGCTCTAATGTATGGCTAATTCGATTACTATCATTTACATAAATACCTGGACGATATGCCTTACCTTCTAAGTGCATTGTGCCACTATTGAAGCTAGCCGCATCAAAGGTCTTTACAAAGTCCCCGGTTGGTTGATTGGAAACTGTTACAAGTGGAGCCGCATTGAGCTTCACAACGGAAGACTTTGCAATCCATCCACGGTTATGGTTCCAATCATATTCCTTCACAGTACCAGGTCGCATATTCATCATTGGATTTAAACTAGCATCCAAGACATCGTTTGCTTGAACCTGGTAGTAATCACCAGATTCTCCAATCAATGGAAGAATATTATTCTTTTGGTAATCATGACTATAATGCGTATGAATTAACTTTTCTCCACCAGGAGATTTTAAAATATTGGTTGAACGATCATCGTGCACCTTCCCCATTGCGACTTGGTTAAAGTCTGTTAGTTGTCCATTACGACCATTCGCAAACTTATCAATGTCATAAGCAAGTGATGCAATCTTGATTCCCCAGAATGGATCACCAGCATACTTTACATTCATACCAGAACCCTTGTTTCCAAGATGTTGACCAAAGTAACGCGAGTCATCGCTACACATAAATCCTCGTAGCAAGCCACCCATTTCATAATTCACACAATCTTGAATCGAATCAAACCATGTAGCTCGATTTGGATCTGAGTCATAGGCCGCAATTCCAAACAAGTTATTTCGTTCTCTCGCAAAATTACTTTGCCCATAATTCGATTCCAAACACCCTAAGGCAAATACCGTTAAGGCATTGACTCCATACGTTTCTTGCGCATCAATGAACACTTGCCCCATGCCATTCATCTTACCATTTTTATTTTTCGCAACTAAGTAGTTATCAAACGCCCAAGCTGGTAACTTCGTCTTCGATCGATTCGGTAAGAATTGATAGTAGTTATAATACTCGCCAACTTTATTATGACGACATTCACGATCACTATAGAACGTAAATCCATCTTTCGAATAATATCTTGCACCAACTGACATCCACGAAGCAGCTGGTCCAACGGCATGTGAATACTGATTTGCATTCACATTCGTATCACGTGCAGCAGCCCATCCCATACTCCAGCGATACACTAAGTCGGTATAATTTCCATCTTGTACCACTTCAAAGTAAGGTTGTACCGGAATGACTTTAAATGGCTCTTCATGCTTATACGCTTCTTCACCACCAAGCCACAACGGAATTCCATTTGTGACAGCATACATTGGAATAATGTCACATTCACTTAATTCCATATAGCCCTCAAAGCCATTGATATTCGCAAGAATCTGTCCATCTCCTGTACTTGTATTGTAGGTATACGTACCTTCATACGACAATGGACGATGCACCGTTACATAGGTTTGTTTTCCCCCACGATTCAAGAATTGATACAGCCTTGCCGTATTGTTTCCACGACGTTGTGGATAAGAAAAGACCATCCCATTTGCTGCATAAATAATTTTCGTTGGAGACTTACTTGCCGCATGACGAATCACACCAGCATCTCCTAAGCCATACATCACTGCCTTCGCCGCTTGTAAATCATTTTTACAATCCACGGTTTCAAAGCTTCCATCTGCTCTTAATTTCGCTACTTCAAAGGCATTACACCCCATAGGATAGTAGCCATCATTCATTGCCTGAACAATTGTTACATCATTCAAGAGTAACACACTTGAAATGACTGTTACGATTGTTAGAAACCATTTAATTACTTTCATGTATTACTCCTTTAGTTTAAATTCACCGTGACTTCAACCGGTGTATCTTGTCCTTTTAGTTTTAGCTTCAATATCCCATTGTAGGTAATTGGAGCTTCATCGGGATTAAAGGCATAGAAGAACAAATAGCCTTGGTCTTTCTCTTTGATGGATTTGTTCAAAATGTTCGAATCCTTCAAGGAATGCACATCCGATGCCATTGCGTCAAAGACTTCATTGATTCCATTTGGAACATACTGAGCCGATTCAATGACCACTTCATCACCAAATAACGATACCGCTTGAATTTCAAATTCATATACCTTCGTTGTACTTGGTAAATAGTATGGCTCTTCTTCCCCATTCACCGTTGTATAAAGCATTTCACCTGTAATATCAAACGCTTTTGAGACAACCATCTCATACGACTTCCCATCGGTAATCACATCCTGTGCCTCATACGTAAGCATCTTCTTTTCGCCCTTTACAGTGGATAAATCAAAGACCATTTCACTTACGCCATCTAAGTCACTTGTAACACGAATAGAACTTGCGCCTTTTCCCTTTAAAGGAATAAAGATATTTGCATCATACGACAAATCATTGTTTACAAGTGAGAACCACACATTCTGTCTTCCTAAGAAATAAGAATGCTCTTCAAGTTGTTTGACATAGTCACTCGTATTAGAAAGAACGATGCCTTCACTTGTTGTAAAATGACTCAACGAAATATTCGTTGGTTGACTTGCTTGTAAATGCAATTTTGCAATCACAAACGCAAACGGAATATCGTCAAAATCATATACCGTATAGTCTACAAGACTGATCTTTGTATCTTCTAGCTTCTTTGTCTCAACTGGTTTTTCCTGGTTTCCTTTTTCAACGATTGTTGTCTTCGGATTTAAGTCACCACTTGTTAACTTCTTTCCTTCATGGGGATTGGCAAAGTATAACTGATACCCTACAAATCCAACAATTAAGATCACTAATATTACAAGAATCCAAATCAACCGTTTCGTTGATTGTTTATATTCATCCTTTGGCTGTTTCGTTTGCATAAACTTTCACCTCTTGTTTCAATTATAGCATACAATTTACAATCCAAAATGACAGAAAACCAAATAAAAAAGCGTCTTTGACGCTCTTTTATACGAATTATTCAATTCCGTTTGGATTCTTTACTGTAAAGTTCCAGGAATGTTCACACATTTCATCAATTCCGTACTCTGCTTCCCAACCAAGCATTTCCTTCGCCTTCTTAGTGTCTGCATAACATGTCGCAATATCCCCAGGACGACGTTCCATAATCTTGTATGGCAATTCTTTTCCACAAGCCTTTTCAAACGCATGAAGTACTTGTAATACAGAATATCCATTTCCTGTACCAAGGTTTACATAGTCAGCACCCTTGTGACCTAATGCATATTCAACAGCCTTGATATGACCCTTAGCAAGGTCTACAACGTGGATGTAGTCACGAACACCAGTACCATCGACTGTATCGTAATCATCTCCCCATACACGTAGGAATTCAAGTGTACCATTGGCAACACGAGCAATGTAAGGAACTAGGTTGTTTGGAATTCCATTTGGAACTTCCCCTAGTAGTCCACATGGATGTGCTCCAATTGGGTTGAAGTAACGAAGTAGTAATACAGACCATTCAGGATCTGCAGCACATACATCGGCAAGAATTTGTTCGTTCATCAACTTCGTTGTTCCATATGGGTTTGTTGTATGTGTTTCAAAGTCTTCACGAATTGGAACAGACTTTGGTGCACCATATACGGTAGCTGAGCTTGAGAATACCAATGTCTTCACATTTGCGTCCTTCATCGCTTCATACAAATTGATACTACCAGCAATGTTGTTTGTGTAATAAAGAAGTGGCTTTTCGCAAGATTCACCAACTGCCTTATATCCTGCAAAGTGGATTACAGCATCAATCTTGTTTTCGGCAAACACTTGATCCAATCCCTTACGATCTAAGATATCAACTTCATAAAACTTTGGCTTAACACCCGTAATCTCCTTGATACGGTCCAATGAATGAATGTTTGAATTGTAAAGATTGTCAATCACAACCACTTCATGACCAGCTTCAATCAATTCAACGCATGTATGAGAACCAATATAACCAGTTCCCCCTGTGACTAAAATAGTAGACATATATATCCTCCCTGTTATTTCACCAACAACTTTGATACATCGTTCCAGGTGACTTTCAGCATTAATAATAGCATAAGACCCCAGCAAGCGTAAATAATTCCATTACGTACCTTTTGATTTAAAGGCTTACCAGCAATCCATTCACCAAGTGTCACAACCACTTGCCCACCATCTAAAATCGGTAAAGGAATCAAGTTAAAGATACCAATATTTAATGACAATTGAGCAATTAGGAACAAGTAGGACACAAACCCATAATCCACTGACTTCTTTGTGACACCATAAATCGCAATAGGACCACCCAACTCTTCTAAGCCTTGTCCTTTAAACATATCGGTAATCACACTCACCATCGCCGTTGCATACATGCCCATATCTTGCATACCATACTTCCAGCAATTTAAAAGTGTAACCTTCGTTTCTTTTGGCGATTCTGCTGTAATTCCAATGATTGGAACTTCTAGTTCTTCATCAATCTTTGGTGTTACTTCAATCGTAACAAGTTTCCCATCACGACTTACTTCCATTTCCAATGGATGTTTCCCATATTGCATGACAAACATCTGTAAATCACGATACTTCTTTACTTTCTTTGTAGCACCTGTCGTACTTGTAATATGCGTAATCAAATCTCCTTCTTGAAGCCCTGCTTCACTTGCTGGAAGATTTGGAACGACTTCTTTTACAATCGCACGACTCGATTCAAAGTGCACCCCTTGATTTAAACTAATCACCGAGAATAACACCCATGCCAATACAAAGTTCATAAACACACCAGCAAGCATAATGATGATCCGCTTCCATGGTGCAATGTTTGGAAGTCGACGATGTTTAGGAACTTCTACATCTGGATATGCCCCATCGCCTTCCACTTCACCAGCCATCGCCACAAATCCACCCATAGGAATTGCCCGAATGCTGTATTGGGTTTCTTTGGTCTGTTTCTTCCAAATAACAGGTCCCATCCCAAAGGAATATTCATAACAATACACATTAAACTTCTTCGCAGCCCATAAATGCCCTGCTTCGTGAATACAAATAATTACCGTTAATAAGAGTAAAAAATAAATAATCGTCATTTTGACACCTCTTCTACAAATTTCGTTGCCATTTCTTTCCCAAACGCATTTGCTGCAATCAAATCATCTACGGTATTTACATCGTTAAACGTACAAGCATCTACCGTTTGAATGACTACATCTTCAATTGCTAAGAAAGGAATTTTACCTTCACGGAATGCAAGATTTGCGACTTCATTTGCCGCATTCATTACCGCTGGTAGATTTCCACCCTTCTTACCAACTTCATAAGCAAGCTTTAATAGTGGATAGCGTTCATAGTTTGGTGCTTCAAAATGCATCAATGCAATATCCGCTAAGTTAAATGGCTTTTCTTCTTGTAAGGACAAGCGATTTGGCCAACTCAATGCATATTGAATCGGTAAACGCATATCTGGATTTCCAAGTTGCGCCATAATCGAATGGTCAATGTATTCCACCATCGAATGTACAACCGACTCCTTATGCATAATGACATCAATCTTGTCATATGGTAAGTCAAACAACCAATGCGCTTCCATCACTTCAAAGCCCTTGTTCATCATCGTTGCAGAATCTATTGTAATCTTCGCACCCATTGCCCAGTTTGGATGTGCTAAGGCTTGTTCTACCGTAACATTTTCTAATGCATCACGACTCAAATCACGGAAACTTCCACCACTTGCCGTAACAATCAAACGTTCTACATCTTGTATACGATTTCCTTGAAGACATTGGAAAATCGCTGAATGTTCCGAATCAATCGGATACAACGACACACCATTTTCCTTTAATGCACGATCAATCAAAGCCCCACCAACAACCAAAGTCTCTTTGTTTGCTAAGGCAATGTCATGTTTGCATTCAATCGCCTTTAAGGTAGGCATAAAGCCAACAAACCCAACAAGGGCATTGACTAGTACATCATAGTCTTCATACTTCGCTAGTTGTACTAATCCTTCATCTCCTGAATATACCGTAAGGTTTGGATATTCCTTGCGTAAAACAATGGCATCCTCTTCTTTTTCAACAGCAATCGTATCTACCGAAATAAGCTCTAAGATTTCTCTTGCCTTTTGTATATTACGCCCGACACCAAAGGCGACAATTTCAAACAAATCTTTATGTTGCAAGACAACATCAATGGTTTGCATACCTATTGATCCACTCGCTCCAAGTAATACAATACGTTTCATAACATACTTCCTTTTCTAGTGTTGATTCTAACAAAAAACGCTCTTAATAGAAAGAGCGCACATTTTATCCCAACAGTAACATCAACCCATTAAACAACATCAAGCAGAACACCAAAGAATCAATGCGATCTAGCACTCCACCGTGTTCTGGCAAAAGATTCCCAAAGTCTTTTAGGTTGAAATGACGCTTAATCGAAGAAAATGCCAAATCCCCAATCTCAGCCATTGCCGGTAATGCAATACTTGCTGTATACACAAGGTTTAAAGGCATCGTAGGACAATACTTCATAGCAATAAGCAAGGAGAATACAACCCCACAGAAATAGCCACCAATCGCACCTTCCCAAGTCTTATTTGGCGAAATACGTGGACTCAACTTATGCTTTCCAAAGGCCATCCCAAAGAAATACGCCCCAGAATCACAAGTATAACAAGCAATCGCTACATACAACATGCCAAAGCCTCCATAGCCATTTTCATAGATATGGAATACCCCTAACCAAGCAAGAGCTAACATCGTCGCAATTAAATAGGAATATGCGACTTGATCTAAGCGAAACTCTTCAATGCTAACTTCAAGCACAAATAACACAATCAAAAATACCGCAGCTACAAAGGTAAACAAACTAATCGGTACATGCGCCATCGCTTCAATTGCAACAAACAACATTACAACAAACACATACGACACTTTCTTTGCGTTTAGCTTGGCAATTTCATACGACGCAATCGCTGTAGCTAAGGCGATAAACACTTCAATATATACACCACCTAAAATAAATGGTGGAATGACCAACAAGGCAAGAACAACACCTGTTATGGTCTTAGTCATCATCTTTTTACTCATCTTTCACACCCCCAAAACGACGATCGCGTTTGGTATACTCTTCCAAACAACGCTTTAATACATCTTCGGTAAACTCTGGCCAACTTTCCTGTACAAAGATTAACTCCGCATAGGCAATTTGCCACAACAAATAATTCGAAATTCGTTGTTCCCCAGAGGTACGAATCATTAAATCTACCGGTGGAAAGTCTTTCGTATATAAATACGACGCAAACCCATCTTCATCAATGCCAAGTGTTGCCTTACCTTCTAACACATCACTTGCATAGTGATTCACAGCTTGCACGATTTCTCTTTGTGATCCATAATTCATCGCAATGTTTAACGACAATCCCGTATTGTCTTTTGAAAGCTCTTCTGCCTCTAATAAGACTTTCTTCGTATTTTTTGGAAGTTCATCCAAATCACCAATCATACGAATACGGAACCCACGGTCAATGAATTCCTGCATATACTTTTTAAAGAAGTAAGAAGGAAGCTTCATTAGATACTCCACTTCATCTTGACTTCGTTTCCAATTCTCTGTTGAGAATGCATAAATCGTTAAATATTCAATGCCCATTTCATTTGCGGCGATTGCAATGGTACGAACATTATCCGCCCCAACAAGATGCCCGGCGGTACGTTTCTTTCCCTGCGCTTTTGCCCAGCGACCATTGCCATCCATAATAATGGCCAAGTGTTTACACTGTTTCATAATTACCTCTTTTTTTACTCATACTGTACCATTATAGCATTATTTAGACACATTCTTTCACAAAGACAAGAAATCCTTACAAAACAAAGCATCCTACTTGAATCCTCACCCCATTGACTTATAATGAAGACAAGAAATAGGAGGACTTGAAGATGGATAAGTATCAATGCCCATGTGGTTATATCTACGACGAAGAACTAGGAGATGAAGAAAACGGAATTGCTCCTGGTACACGTTTCGAAGATTTACCAGACGATTGGATGTGCCCAGTATGTGGTGCTCCAAAAGACGTATTCTATAAGATCTAATCTTAGAAAGTTGTGCTGCTTGTACAACTTTTTTACGTTTCAACCTGACAATATCTAAAACAAAAAAATGTTTGCAAACCTTTATAATCGGCTTGCAAACGCATTCTATGAACATCTTTATAGTAGCAAACGCATCCTCTTCTTACAATAGCTCCGGTCGAAGATAGAAGCATTTTTTTCACCAAATCCACTTAAAAAGAGTAGCCAAGCGGCTACTCTTTCATCTTATTCAAGTGTTGTACTCATGAAGTACTTGAATCCAAGTGGGTTCGAGAAGAATCCCTTTAGATTTGGTGAAATCATGTACAAGTCTGTGTAGAAGTAAACTGGAACTACACAACCAGTTGACATCAATAGGTCTTCTGCACGGTGCATCATAGCGTAACGTGTATCCTCATCGGAACAAGTCTTGATTTGGTCGATCAATACATCGTATGTTTGTGCCCATGTACCATTTTCAACCTTCACATCAATACCAAGGTCTGTAAGATCTAGGTTGTAGATTGCAAGGTCTTTGTGTGCACCCTTACCGAATTGAATGTCGTTATTACCAGAATTTGTTACCCAAAGATCTAAGAAGCAAATTGGATCGTTGTAGTCAGCTAACCAACCATTACGAGCAACGCCGTAGTCACCACTCTTACGTGTTTGTAAGAAGGTATTCCATTCTTGGTTTTGTAGTTGCATATCAATACCAACACCAGCTAATGCGCCTTGGATGTATTCAGCGATTGCCTTATGACCTTCACTTGTGTTGTACAAGTATGTAATGCTTGGGAAGTTTGTAATCTTTCCACTTGCATCATCAAAGTCATAGTGCTTCTTAAGAATATCTAATGCCATATTGAAGTTGTCTTCAATTGCGTCTTCATCTACCTTGAAGTAACCCTTATCTGTTCCTGCATGTTCGTAGAATTCGCCACCCTTGACGTCGCTCATTCCCATTGGTACAAAGCTTGCGGCTGGAACTTGTCCACCTTGGGCTACGTTTTCAACAATGTAATTACGATCGAGCAATAAAGAGATTGCCTTACGGATTTCTTGTTCCTTCAAAGCAGCTGCTTTAGGATCTGCATATTCGCTATCTGGAAGTAAACGTTCATTGACATTCCAGTTCACATAGTATGTACCAACTTGTCCGACAACCTTAAATTCATCTGGATTGTTTGCCTTTAAAGCAGCGATTTCATTGGTTGGAACACTGTCAATATACTGCCAAGAACCATTTTGGAAGTTTGTTAGCATATTGTTTGCATCATCCGATAGATAGAAGTTGATGACAGGCATTGTAACGATATCTGGAGCATGGTAGTTATCGTTCTTCTTTAGTGTAATCAAGGAGTTATGTTGCCAATCAGCCATAATGAATGGTCCATTACCAACGTAAGTAGATGGATCTGTAGCCCAAGCTTCGTTGTCTACAACATCCTTACGAACTGGCATAAATGTTGGGAAGGCCAACAATTCATTCCAATATGGTAGATACGTCTTTGTTGTAACTTCGATTGTATGATCATCGATTGCCTTTGCATTCAATGTCGCATCTGGATTCTTAAATGTTTCACCATCTGCTTCAGTTTCCCACATAGCATCATAGCCATCCACTACTTCGAAGATATAGCTATAATCGGCCGCAAGTTTTGGTGAAGCAGCACGGTTCCAAGCAAAGATAAAGTCATGGGCTGTCAATGGTTGTCCATCGCTCCACTTTAAATCATCTTTCAAGGTATAAGTATAGGTTACTGTACCATCATCGTTTGTGACACCATCTGGTAAGTCTTTTGCACAATCAGCGACGATGCTAAAGTTTCCATCTGCCCCTTTGGACCATTTTGCAAGACCAGCAAACAAGTGGTTCAACATTGTACCACCATCTACAGCAGAGTTTAACGCTGGGTCTAATGACGCTGGTTCACTCGCTAAACATAGGTTCAATTCTTGGTCTAAATCATCTTTTGGAGTGTTACTTGTAGTTTTGTTTTCATTACCACCACAACCAACTAGACTTAAGGCTAAGGTCGTAGCTGTAAGAAGTTTATAAAGCTTTCTCATACTTCTTCCCTCTTTTCCTTTTCTATGGACTCATCGCTCATTCCTTCATCAAACAAATGACAGGCAACGAAACGATCAGGTTCCACCTCTTTTAAGGCCGGCATCTTCTTTGTGCAGACCATCTTGGCATATGGACATCGCGTATGGAACGGACATCCACTTGGTGCATCTAATGGTGAAGGGATTTCTCCTTTCAATTCGATGCGTTGGTTACTACGGGCAATCTTTGGATCTGGTAGCGGAACCGCTGACATCAATGCCTTTGAGTATGGATGGAATGGCTTCTCACACAAAGCATCTGCTTCGGCAAGTTCGACAAGCTTTCCTAAATACATCACGGCAATGCGATCACAAATATGACGTACCACCAATAAATCATGGGCAATAAACAAATACGTTAAACCAAGTTCTTGTTGGAGTTTTCCAAACATGTTTATAACTTGGGCTTGAATCGATACATCGAGTGCTGATACTGGTTCATCACAGACAATGAAGTCTGGATTCACTGCTAAGGCTCTTGCAATACCGATTCTTTGTCGTTGTCCACCTGAGAATTCATGGGCATAGCGAGCTGCATGTTCGGAGTTTAAACCAACATGTTTCATAAGCTCGAGAATCTTTTCTCTTCGTTCCTCTTTGCTTGCATACATGTGATGAATATCCAATGGTTCTCCAATCATATCCGCAACAGTCATGCGCGGATCTAATGAAGAATACGGATCTTGGAACACCATCGTTGCATGCTTACGGAACTCTTTCCAATCTTTCTTCGTTTTAATCTCTTTGCCTTTGTAACGAATCGTTCCACCCGTTGGTTCATACAAATTCAAGATCGTACGACCAGCGGTTGTTTTTCCACAGCCCGACTCGCCTACAAGGCCAAGTGTTTCACCAGGATAAATCTTAAACGAGATATCATCCACAGCTTTCAGTGGCTTCGTTTTTGAAAAACCTGTATGAATATCAAAGTATTTCTGCAAATGCTCCACTTCAATCAATGGTTCTTTTTCACTCATACATGCTCACCACTTTCCATTTTTTCTTTGACGTTTAACCAACAAGCCGCATAGTGCATCTCATTGATTACCATCTTTTCACACGCTCTCTTGCAACAAATGCGCATTGCCTTTTCACACCGTGGTGCAAATGGGCAACCCTTTGGCATGTTGAGCAAGTCAATCGGTGTTCCTTGAATTGGCTTCAACGGTTTCCCTTTACTCGATGTCGTTGGAATTGATTGCATTAAGCCTTTCGTGTATTCATGTTTTGGATTGTAGAAGATTTCATCTGCTGTTCCTTGTTCACAAATACCACCGGCATACATCACAATCACCTCATCACACATCTGGGCAACGACTCCTAAGTCATGGGTAATCAAGATAATCGCCATGCCAAGTTCTCTTTGAATGTTCTTCATAAGATCTAGAATACTTGCTTGAATCGTTACATCCAATGCCGTTGTTGGTTCATCGGCAATTAAGATATCCGGTTCGCAAGCAAGTGCCATTGCGATCATCACTCTTTGTCTCATACCCCCAGAGAATTCATAGGGATATTGTTTCATGCGCTTTTCTGGTTCATTCACATTTACCAAAACAAGCATCTGTACCGCCCTTGCATAGGCTTCTTGTTTTGTGCGATTCGTATGTAACAAAATCGCTTCCATCAGCTGTTGGCCAATGGTTAATGTTGGATTTAAAGAAGTCATTGGATCTTGGAAGATAATGGAAATCTTATTTCCACGAATCTTTCGCATCTCACTTTCTTCTAAGCCAACCAATTCTTTTTGTCGAAAGCGAATCGATCCTTCCACAATCTTTCCACTTCCAGCAAGGATTTGTAGGATCGAATAGGAAGTAACCGATTTCCCACTTCCTGATTCGCCAACAATTCCTAATACCTTTCCCTCATCTAAATTGAAGGAAACACCATTCACTGCTTTTACTTCTCCTGCATCGGTAAAGAATGAAGTATGCAGGTTTTTTACTTCTAATAGTGCCATAGTCTCTCTCCTTAGTTATCCATTTAGCTTTGGATCGAATGCATCTCGTAATCCATCCCCAAATAGATTCAATGACAACACAATCAAGGAAATTACAACCGCTGGGATTACCAAACGGTAGGCATACGATGTAATTCCGTTCAATGCGTCAGAAGCAAGGGAACCAAGGGATGGCATTGGGGCATTAATACCCAAACCTAGGAAGGAGAGATAACTTTCGGTGAAAATAGCAGACGGTATTTGTAGAGCAGTTGAAATCACAATCACAGAAATGCAATTGGGAATCAAATGCTTCTTAATCACCCATCCACCCCTCGCACCACTTGCTTGCGCGGCTAATATATACTCTTGTTCTCGTAACGATAGGATTTGACCGCGTATCAAACGTGCCATCGAGACCCAATAGAGTAAGGCAAATACAATAAATAAGGACAACATATTCGTTCCTAAATGCTCAAAGATCCCACCTTCGACATTCAACGATACCTTCAATACCGAAGATAGTAGAATCACCATTAACATATCTGGTAACGAATAAATCACATCCACTATACGCATAATCACCATGTCAACCTTGCCACCAAAGTAGCCTGAGATTGACCCAATCAATAAACCAATGACAAGTACGATAATACTTGCAAAGAATCCAACGGATAACGATACCCGTGTTCCATAGACAACACGAATAAAGTAATCACGCCCTTGCGAATCGGTTCCAAAGATGTGTGGGAACACATGTTCGCCTGCTTCAATCATCTTTAACTCTTGCCTAGAATAAGCAAAAGGAGCTAAGTTATTAAACGATGGATCCATTGGCTTCCCCGGTTGCATTCCTAACAATGTATCGTAGGAATAGGGAAAGAACATTGGAATAAAGATTGCACTTAAGGCAATCACAACAATAATCCAGAAACTAATCATTGCGACTTTGTTCTTTCTAAGACGCTTTAGCCCATCTTTGAAGAACGTTGTTGATGGTCGCATCTTTACCATGTAGGCCTTTTCTTCTTCACTTGCTAAAAGGAAGTCGTCTAGATCCACATGCATTGATGGAATAGTACTCATATATCCTCCCCTTTAATCCAAGTTGATTCTTGGATCTACAATCTTATACAAGATGTCTGACACTAAGTTCATAATGACAATCAATGAACTCAGAATAATCGTCGTACCCATAATCAAGGTATAATCACGATTCGTAATACTTTGAACAAATGCTCTACCAATACCTGGTACGGCAAAGATTTGTTCGACTACAAGTGAGCCTGTCACAATGTAGGCTAACATTGGACCAAAGTATGTAATCACCGGTACCAATGCGTTTTTTAAAGCATGTTTGAAGATCACTTTGTTTTTACTAACACCCTTGGCTTTCGCCGTTCGAATGTAGTCTTGCGATAGAACATCCAACATCGATGATCTAGTAAGTCGTGTGATGTAAGCCATTGGATATAACATCAATGTCACAATCGGAAGGATCAACCCTTCACTACTTGTCCCATTGGCTGGTAATATCTTGAGCTTCAACGCAAACCACACAAGTAATAACGTTCCAATAATGAAGCTTGGCATTGAAACAAACGCTGTCGTTAGTACCATGATGACTCGATCCAAAACTGTATTTCGACGAAGTGCGGCAATGGAGCCTAGAACAATGCCAAACACTAATGCAAATACAGCGGCAATCAAACCAAGCTTCGCGCTTGTCTTCATCCCATCTTGGATGATATCAATCACCAACCGTCCACGTTGTTTCAAAGAAGGACCAAAGTCTAACGTCAAGACCCCACGAACGTAGGTTCCAAACTGCACGATCAGTGGTTGGTCAAGACCATACTTCGCTTCAATCGCCTTCTGTGCTGCAGGTGAAACTGCTTTCTCTCCTAGAAACGGACCACCTGGCACCTTATGCATCACGAAGAATGTAATCGCGATGACGATAAATACGGTAAAGATTGCCAGAAGAATTCGTTTCAATAAATACTTTGCTGTCTTACCACTCATTCTCTCTCCTCCTTGATGTAAGTAATATAATCACTTTCATTTTTGTTTACAATAGACTTTCAAATAAATTTACATCATATCGAAAACATTTATGAAACAAGAATGTAAATAAGAAAAAGTTATTAAAGACCACACAAAAAAGTAGACTTTTCAAACAAAAAGCCTACTACCATACAATATTTCATTTCATTCATTTACAAAAAGAATCACATAACCTAAATCAATTTCAAAACAAACCTCATCACCAACCGCATATTCCACATCTGAATACAGCGTCCAACCATCACATTCCAATACAAATCGACCCTCTTCAAACACACAAGACGATACACAAAGACGATACAACCCATCCTTACAAATCGAAATATGTTGTGGCCGAATCCCAATCACATAGCTACCACTCACATCGTTTCCAACATCCAAAACACCGTTAAACAAAGATACTTTCCCATGCACAAAGTCTACCTGTCTTACATTCATCATTGGCTTTCCTAGAAACATGCCAACAAATAAACAATTTGGATGTTCATATAACGACGCATACGAATCCAAGGCAAGAAGTCTACCATCCTTCATTACCCCAACCACATCGCCCATATACATCGCATCTTCTTGGTTGTGACTGACAAATACCATTGTCATTTCATATTTTCTTTGTAATGCTCGTATTTCCTTACGCAATTCTTTTTGCAATAAAGGATCTAAAGAAGAAAATGGCTCATCCAACAATAAGATACGAGGCCTTCTTACAAGCGCTCTTGCAATACTCACTCTTTTTTTCTCACCACCACTTAACGTACATGGATAGCGGTCTAACAAATGGCCAATGTGTAAAACATCTGCCACTTCGTTTACCATCGAAGCAATTTCCTCTTTTGTATAGCCAAGATACGCTAAGCCATAGGCAATATTCTCAAAGACTCTTGTTTCTTCAAACAATGCGGCATCTTGAAAGATCATCGCAACATTTCGTTTACTTGCTTGAACCTCATTCATGACTTGTCCATCAAACAAAATACGCCCATCACTTACTTCTTCTAAGCCAGCAAGCATTCGCAATAACGATGTCTTACCAGATCCACTTGGCCCAACGATGACCAAAGACTTGCCTCGTTCTAAGGTAAACGAAACATCTTTAACAGCTTCAACACTTCCATAATGTTTGTATACATGTTGTACTTCAATCTTACTCATACCCCTATTTTAGCATAAACAGAACAAAAGACCGCCTTAGCGATCTTTGTTGTAAGTTCGTTTGGAAATAATATATCTTGGACGACGTTTCGTCTCCATGTAGGTTTTACCTACATACTCCCCAATCACACCTATACTTAATAACTGCAATCCTCCAAGGAATAGAACAATACATGTAAGTGATGCCCAGCCTTGTACGGTATTGTTGGTTAAATGTCGTACAATTGCCCAAATAATACCCGCAAAGCCAAACACACTCACCCATGCACCAACTTTGGCAATCAAGTGAATTGGTTCAACCGATAAGTCCGTAATCCCATTGATCGCTAAAGCAATCATCTTCTTCAATGGATAATGACTTTCTCCAGCCATGCGTTCTTTTCTTGAGTAATACACACTTGTTGAATGGAATCCAATCAGCGGGAACATGCCTCGTAAGAATAGATTCACTTCTTCATAGTCTTTAAAATGCTCTAATACGGTATTTGACACCAAACGATAATCGGCGTGGTTGTATACCACTTCTGCCCCTAAATGATTCATCAACTTATAAAACGATTGGGCTGAATTCCGTTTAAACCAAGTATCCGTTTCTCTAGAAGATCGAACCCCATAGACAACTTCTGCGCCTTGTAAGTAGGCATCCACCATATCTTCCATGGCATGTATGTCATCTTGTCCATCACAGTCAATGGAAATCGTAATATCGCACTGTCCTAATGCTTCCATAAGCCCTGCTAGTACAGCATTTTGATGTCCTCGATTTCGGGATTGGGAAATGCCAATAAAGCATTCATCTTCTTTACTAAACGAATCAATCAATGACCAAGTCGCATCTTTACTGCCATCATTCACAAATAAGATTCGACTCTTTTCACTGATTCGATTCGTATCTTTTAACAATTGTAATTCCGCTTTGAATTGTGGTGCTGTAATTGGTAATACGGCCTCTTCGTTATAACAAGGAATCACAATCCATAGAGTCGGTTTTTCATTTCTAATACGTTCCATATGAAATTCCTTTCCACTGTCTCAATTATCCTACAAAATCCAGCTTTAATCAAAAAGAAGTGGCCGTAACCACTTCTTGCTTTATACCTTAAGTACTTCTGCTTCTTTTGCGCTAGCAAGTTCATCGATGAGCTTTACATACTTGTCTGTCACCTTTTGAACTTCTTCTTCCTGACGCTTACGGATATCTTCCGATGTTTCTTCATCTTTCTTGATGTCGTTCATTGCGTCACGACGTACATTACGAACTTGTACCTTCGCAGCTTCGGACATTGCCTTAACCTTCTTGACCATTTCCTTACGAACTTCACCTGTAAGCATTGGAACAGTTAGACGAACTACCTTCCCATCGTTTTGAGGTGCAATTCCTAGGTCTGCAAGATTTAATGCATGTTCGATGTCCTTAAGACTTGATGGGTCATAAGGCTTGATGACGATTGTACGTCCTTCTTGAACAGAAATCGAAGCAATTTGCATCAATGGAGTTGCAGATCCGTAATAATCTACATCAATTCCATTTACCATATTTGCATTTGCCATACCTGTTCGAACAGTGTTGAGCTCGTTACGTAGGAATTCAACTTTCTCTTCCATTTCTAACTCGCATGATTCAACGATTTCGTAACTCATAAAATTTCCTCCTGTTATTTAATAATGGTGCCAATCTTTTCACCACTTACCGCCCTAACGATATTGCCACTTTCGTTCATGTTAAAGACCATAAGTTCCATCTTATTGTCCATACACATACTTGTTGCAGTTGAATCCATTACCTGTAGACCCTTGTTTAATAGGTCCATGTAAGTAAGGGTTTCAAACTTAACAGCGTTTGGATCCTTCTTAGGATCTGCACTGTACACACCATCAACGCCATTTTTCGCCATCAAAATAACATCAGCTTTGATCTCTGATGCACGCAAAGCAGCTGTTGTGTCTGTAGAGAAATAAGGACTACCTGTTCCTCCACCGAAAATCACAACTGTTCCCTTTTCTAAATGATGCACAGCGCGTCTTTGAATGAATGGTTCAGCAACCTTTGGCATATCAATTGCTGTTTGCACACGTGTATCCACACCAACTGCCTCTAAAGCAGATTGAATAGCAAGGGCATTGATAATCGTTGCAAGCATTCCCATATAATCGCCTTGAACACGGTCAATTCCAATATCAGCGACCGTCTTTCCCCGAATGAAGTTACCTCCACCCACGACAATGGCAATCTCAGTGCCAAGTTTTTGCGCTTCTTTAATCTCTTCAGCAAGATTGTGAAGAATGTTCGGGTCGAAGTTCTTCTCTGTACCGGAGAGCGCTTCCCCGGAAAGCTTCAATAAGACTCTTTTATACATATTTGTCTTTCCTCTCATTCTTTTCCCATTATAGCATTCAAACATTTTCTTTCCTAATCTTTTTCGACATTTCGCCAATGAAAAAGAACACCTCAGTGCTCTTCTTCATCTGTGATTTCGTTTTCAACAGGGCCAGCCTCTTCAATCGCTTTCTCTTCTTCATTAGCGACCGGTTCAGCTTCCATCTTGACTTCTTCAGCCTCTTCAAAATATTGATTGATGTCAACATTTTCAAGTTTCTTAGCATAGCCATCCATGAATGCTTGCCATGTTGGATCTTCGAACTTGTTACGCATCTCTTCAACGAGTTGATTTAATTCAGCCACTTTTTCAGCAGTAACAATTTCTTCAAACTTCTTATTCATTTCTTCCAATTGTTCTACCGTCGGAAGATTCTCAAGATTCGTAAACAACTCCGTATTCGCAGCCTTAAATGCATCAAAGCTATATCCATCAATCGGATACGCATTAGCTACATCAAGTATCTTTTGAACATTCTCATTGTATAACTCACGTATCACATCCACGTCATACGATTCTGCTGGGTAATCGCGTTCAATTGCACGTTCAACATCTTCTAATACAAACGGACGCGCATTTACTTTGAATGTCAAACTGGATAACACATTTACGATTTTTCCATCCCAAGTTTGTACTTCATCTGTTTGATATTCTAGCTTAATTGATTTTTCATCAACCTTCTGTTCTTCGTTATAGATATTTAAATACATCTTACCGATTACACTTTGATCAAAAATAAACCGCGTATTTTCTGTATTTAGTGTATACGTATATACATCTCCATCTAGTTTTTTAGAAAAACTTGGAATTGGTTGGCTATTATCAAATGTCAAATAGTCGTCTTTCTCCGGGAATAATCCATATTGACCAATCTTAACAGTTCCTTTTGCGTCAAATACATTCTGATCCACTAAGTTCAATTTCCCAATTGGGTAGTTGAATTGCTTTTTGAAATATTTTGGATTCACAATTTCTTTTCCGATATCCGTATGCACAGAATACTCTTTATCCCATTTTGACCAGCTTAATAGCGTTCCACTGAACCCCTTTACTTCATAAACAAAATCAGCTAGATCATAATATTTTCCATCATCGGAATATCTATTCCAATTCCTTTCAACTGAAATACGAAGTGGGATGTAATTTTTCTTCAAACTCCAACCAATTGCATCTGTAGCCACATTGCATTTATACTGCGTTTTTAACGAATTGAATTTCAGTGTATATTTCTCTTTTGTATATAGCCTTATAATGTCTTCACTCATCATTTCACAATCAAGATATACATCCGATAGTGTCACTCGATCTACATATCCATCATTCGAAATATACGCAAGATTGATTGACTGAGCTAACACATAGTTTCCATCTCTATGTGGTTCATGTCCTAAATCAATTTTTTCAATAAATACGTTCTTACCACGAAGTTCTGGATGATCTAGATGATAATTTCCGTACAACGGAATCTGTAAGTCTCCAAAATATCCCATTGGGAATCCATTAATTAACTTACTATACGGAACATATCTTTGATTTCCTTCATTAAACGTCCGCGTATAGCCATCTACATTCCATAACTCATCATTCAGAACTTCCACATTCGCACTGAATAATCCCCTAGATTCATCTTGTTCCAATTGTTCAGATAGGTTCACTTCATAATTGTAGTTATTCCCATTTTTTTGCATTGTTCCACGATAGCTAAATGGCACATAGTTTTTATGTTTATAGTGACCGTTATATACATAACAATAGTTATTCGAAATATTTGGTGTTCCATTAACTTCATAAACAAAACCATCTAATCGGGATTCCTCCGGATGATTTATATCACCAATCGCGAAACAATTCTTAGTTGTGGAATTCGGTTCCAAGCGATATACGAATCCGGTATACATTACAATCTCGTTCAATGAAACAGGATTCATTTCCGTATTTGCATAACTACAATCAATCTCTCCTTCGTTATTGACTGCAAAGCCAATCGCAAACGCTCTATTATTATTCGGAAGTACATCAAGTTTTGCAGTAACAGAACAATTTGAAATCCGTTTCTCATTGTATGCAACAAAACCAATCGCATCCGTTCCTTTATTACCAATACTCATTAAGGTATACAAATCCCCTACAGAAGCATCTCGTATTTGATTCAATTGCGATTTCAATTGTTTCTTAAGATCATCTTTCTGATCACCATACGCAAGCTTTGAGTACATACCAATTAATTCATTTGGTTCATAAATCATATGAATTGGAATATTTTTATTTGTAGAACCGTCAATGCCACCTTTGTATGTATAGGTATTCAAGTCAAAGTATTTACTTAAGTAAGTTTCAAACAGTTCTTTATTACTAAATAACTGACATCCACTCATTATACCGGCATTCGTTTTCACTGCACCAACTTTACCAACCAAAGAATTTACAATGTCCACATTCTCGACGTTTCCATCATTTCGTTCCAATAGACCATTCTCTTTCATTACCGAATGCACAATGGATGGTTGCGATTTCATCCCTTTTATCGTTCCAAAGTTTGTGTTTGCAATTCCACTATTCAAAACCAAACACTCTTCAACAAGCGGATTTACAATTTCACCGCGATTTGTTTCTACAATCCCATAAGCAAGCGTAGAAGAATCCGTATATTGTATTGAACTAACTTCCGTTTCTTTCCATGTCTTTGTGGCATACAAGTTAGATGATCCGATGTTTCTAACCCTGCAATTCTGAATCGAATTCATGTTTTCTCTTGCAATACCATACGTAACTTTCATCTTATTTTCCGTATTGATATTGAATTGTCCACCACCATTGAACTGAACCGTTTCCGCATTCGTCCCCGAAACTTCACAGAAATCAATGATTCCTTCATTCGATTCAACAATACCATTCGTCACAATCATTTCTTTCGATGGATTCGTATTCCAAACATGACAATTACGTATCGTACCGTTTTGCCCATTCAAATTCGCAATTCCACTTACCGCATTCGAATTGACATAGTTACAGTTCTCAATTAAACCAGCATTATCACCAACAACACCAGCCCCAGTACTCTTACACCCAACAAAATTAAAGTTCTTTACCGTACCTTTATTATTACCAACAAATGCTTGTTGTAAGCCTTTGATGTCATAGCTAGAGAAAGGCTTTTGACCGCTACCCGCATAACTACCATCTAACGTACAAGCAACATCCTTTAACATACCTACGTTACTTAAATCTAAGTCCACGGTTTGATGAATGGTTATAGCTTCATTTGTTAACAAGGTATCTTGGTTACTATTTTGTAACGCAACTAATTGCTCGTATTGTTCTTTATGACGAATCTCAAAATACGTTTTCGGTTCTTTTTCATCTACCGACACCGATTTCGCGAGATATGGAACATACATAAAGAGTGCTGTGTCGTTCCCATTCCATTTGAAGACAATTTTCATTTCTTCAGGTTTATCACTCATCTTAAAGTATTGACGTTCAATTGATAACTTCGTCCATTCTTTCGGCAACTTATACATAAGGTATTGACGATTTAAATCACCCTTCGATTTCGCTTTAATTTCATTCACAATTCCCTGTTGTAGATTATCTTCCACCCTGGAAGCTACATCATGAATACTATTCCCAGCGCCAACTAACTTAAGAGCTTGATCACCAATTTTTACGACATTCTCGTTTCCAGCTTCATTTTTAGTATAGTTTTCATGAACAACTAACACATACCCCCATTCAACGTTATTTTTTATGCCTTTTTCCTGGTTGAATGTGTTTTGAATATGTACTTTTTCGTTGTTAATATTCGCTTTATCGTCTTTGCGGTTGCTGAGCCAACCATCGAAATAATACTGATCACCAATCTTTTCGTAGTACACAAGTCCATATGCTACATCGACCTTTCCACCCATAATCCAGTCGCCAACATGCATACCTCCCTTGTCACTATCTTTTGGTAATCCTGTTTTGTTTACAGTTTTGAATGGATAGTGCATCGTTTCATTCCCATTCGCATTTGTATATTCATGGTATGGTCTTGAGTCATTTTTCTCTTTGAACTCTTTTCCATCTTTGTCTTTCACCAGTTCATCGTACGAACAAGCTTTATACGCATTCGCCAAAGATTCTTGAATGACAGTATTTCCAAAGGCATTACGATTATCAGCGTTCATGTATGAATTTAAAGGACCAGAATTGAAAATAGCCAAAATAGCCTCTAATTTATTCGTTAAGTCACCTTCATCTTCTACCTTTTCCACAAACGAACCAACCAACATTCCTAAATGGAAATCGTTTGCATACTTTTGTTTTGATTCGCCAAATACATTTCCTACAAAATAACTATCCTGTATTTTAATATCTTTGTTATGTGCTTCAAGTGCACCAACAAGTCCACCTGCTCCAACGAATTCTTTGAATGAATTAGTTGGTTTTTCTAATCCTTCATCTTCCAATAACTTCGAATTTCCAACTTGAATGGATGCCGTTGAATAACAATTATTCACATTTAGATAAGATACATTACCGTGCAATCTACCAATCAATCCACCAGCAAAGTTTCCACCTTCAATATTCATACAATCATCATTATTGTATTCGATGATTTCTTTATCTTTGATTGGATGATTGAAACGTTTTGCATCAAGCGCACCACTCGAATAACTATTTTCAATCGTTAGACTTGTATTATTCCCACGTACTTTCGCAACTAAACCACCAGATACGTTTCTTGCTCTCATACGAATCGACGCAAAGGAATCTTTAATAGACACATTTGCATTATCCACCATTCCAATAAGACCACCAGTGAATCGACCAGTCATTTGATTGTTTTCATAGTGTTCTAGATCACTTGCATACACACCACATTGATCAATCGTAACATTTCCGCCATCTGCTACGTATCCAATGAAAGATCCAACCGATGTTTTAGAACCAATCACCTTTTTCTTATTATCAATTTCACTTGTTCCTAAGATTAGAACAGGATTCTCTATGAGGACATTCTCTAGTTTTACATTTCCTTTTACACACCCAAATAAGCCCGAACCGTAAGAAACAGGAACATTCTCAAGATTCAACGCTGTCTTATAGAATTCAAATTCATGTAAGACGTTCTTATTTCCATGAACCGTTAAATCTTGAGAGACTTTGATTGGTAAGAACTTATCTGCTTGTTCTTTCGTTTTACCTTTTCCATCAAATGGATAAACAACCACTTTTGCTTGTTTATTTGTTTGTGTTTTTTTCACTTTTTCCACAAAGCTATTAACGTCTTCCTGTGCATCGTTTGGTTTCTTCCAATACAACGGATTCACGAGTTCTACCTGATGGCGTTTTAGTGTATCAAAGTTAACATTCGATACTTCTTCACTCAAATTCTGTAAGTGACGAACATTGGTAATATAAATCTTGTTGTCATCGATTGAATCAAACGCGGAATTCATCTTCACAACCTTTGCACAAGGTAATGATTTCTTTCCGTTTTTGTCTTGTCCTTCTAAAACCAATCGCACTTCTACATCCATTCCTGGTGTGAAGTTTTCAATATCAAACAAGTTTCCAAAGTGTCCGTTCTTTTTTGTAATGGTATCTAACGTAATCGTCGCTTGATTCTCTTTTACCTCAATGTATTCAGATAATTTTTCTTTCGGCACATTTATATCAACAAACTTTGACTTCTTATCATTTGCGATCCGTGCCTGTACGTTTACAACATTAAGCTTTGAAAAGGTGGAATCTTCAAGTTTTACTTCTACTCGTAAGGTTTCATCATTCATAACCTTTACCGTTGGTTGAATTGATACCCCACGATCTTGTTTCAAAGTTTCTCCACCATAGTAACCAATGATCCATTGTTTGCCATCTTTCTTATGGTTTCTTGCCTTCTTACGAACATCAGACTCTTCCATCTTTCGAATGCGATCTAAATACGTATAGTCATCAAAGCCCATTGTATTATCCGTATAGAATACCCCATGGACAAATCCTGTATCCTTACATACTTCTATAATATAGTGTTGGTCTTTACGAATTGTTTCATCAATGGACCCAAACGGCAAAATAGATGGAACGTTTCCCTTTCCATCGTATTTGATATATGACACTGTTTCATCTTCACTTGCATCACTTGGTATAGGATTACAGAGCTCATAGGAATCGTGATTTACCCAATCCTTCCCATTTGCAAGCTGGGCACTTATTTCATTTTGAGCCGTAATGAAAATAGAACGCGCCGTATCGTTCATTTCTTTTAGTTTTAACTTTCTTTGATACGTAAAGATTGACACAAACCCAATGGACGCAAGAATCATCGTAATTGCGACTACGATCAATACTTCACCAAGTGTGTATCCCTTTTTCGCATTTCTATTTCCAAATACTCTCATATATAAATTCACCCTATCTAGATGTTTGTAGTTTTTTAATCTCTTTGAATTCTAAGACCAGATAAGTCTTTTACTCCTTCAACGGTTTCATAGTAGGTAACTTGCATACTAGCATGTACATCTTCTTCACTTGCGTCCATACTCACTGTACTTACAATGCAACGATATGGACCTTCAGAAAGATTCTTTAAAATCCGTTTGAAGTTTTCATAATTGTTTGTCGTAAACGATATATTCGCATTTCTTCGAACAATCGAACCTTCTAATTCTGGTTCATTCCAAGAAATACTCACATTCTTCGCACTTGTATTCAATGCAAGATTAATCGCATTGATTTCATTTGCTTGGTTGTTGTATTTCAGGATTTCTCCTTTGTATTGGTCTTTGTTTTGGGCAATAGCCGTTTTCATCTTCGCAAGATGCATGGCCTTTGCTTGTTCAAGATCCATTTCTTCTTGAATGGAATCAACATCATACAGTTCCATTTGATGCTTAAAGTCAATGTAGGCTACTTTGTAATAAAACGTTCCTAACAACATAATCGTAAATACCAGCAACAATAACTTTTCACGATTCGTAAATTCATGATTCATCATTACTCTTGCCCTCCATTTACTTCTTCAACTACCTTTTCACCATATTCAATCACAAAGGTCGCATAGACATCATTCTCATTCCCACTTTGTTCACAAGAAGTTGTTGTTACCGAACAATAGCGATTGCGATGATCATTTTGCATCAAACGCAAGACTTCACTCACCTTTGCGATCGTTGTCTTTTCTGTATTTACAACAATGCTAGAACCATCTACCCGAATCGATCGAACTTCCATCTTTCCAATGACATCTTCCTCTACCATTGCAAATACATCCAACTTATTTGGTTGTAAGATTTCATCTTCTCGTAAATACCATTCCGATACCATTTCGTATTCAGACTTAATGGCGTTATATTCTTCATTGTTTTCTTTCAAGACATTTAAGCTTTGAACTTCTTTTTCATAAAGCATCTGTGCTTGTTTGATTTCTTGCATTGGTTCAATAATCGCAAACTTTGTAAAGATGCCTAATACCACAACAAATACCGCAAACCACTTAATGGCATTCTTATTCTCTTTCTCACTTACATTGTGAACTAAGTTAATCTTTGTCTTCGTTGGATATTTATTCATCGCTTTGCCAACGGACAATTCCTTATTTAGGAAATGTTTCTTATTGTTTTGACTCATAAAAACCCCCTAAAGATTCCAAAGAACACCAAGTGCAGCTGGGGCATTGCACAATGCCTGCTTGATTCCAGCATCCTTGCTCAACATATGTAAATCAACTAGTTGTAGTGGCACAATCGCTTGCATGGCATCAAACATACAATGCAAATTCGCACCTCCACCAACAACATACATCGTCTCTAATGTATTCTCTCTTTTTTGATACGTATAATAGTTCACAGCGCGCATTGCCGAAATCGCAATCCCATTGCATTCTTCCACAATCGCTTCCTGTTCTAAGATGCCATCGGTATTTTGCATCAAACAATGCATTGCGACATGTTCATCCATTCCTAAGACATCACTTGCTTTTTCTACTAAGCTGCTAACACCTTGTTCAATCTCACGATTCAACTCAAAGATTCCCTTGTGATACAAGTTAATCCGTGTAGAAACATACCCTAAATCCATGATTGCATAATCCTGGTTCATATTTGATTGGTTTAAGGTTTGCATCAAATTACTATAGGCAAGACACTCCGGTAACGCTTCTACTAGCTTTAATCCAGCTAACTTAAACATATAGGCATACTTATCCATAAGCACAATTGAAACAGCAACTGCTAGTAAATCCATTTCAACCACCTTACCAGATTCATCTTCCACAAGTTCTACCATCCGATAGTCATATAAGAAATCTTGCTTATCTCCTGGAATAAAATCCTTAAACTCATATGGTAAATTCACTGCAAGCTGAGAAGCATTCATCGCTGGCATTCGAATGCGACGAATATACACCGCATCATCTGGCACAACGAAGGACACTTTTTTGCTTGCAAAATGATACTTCTTAAATAGTTCTTTTAGGAAATCTGCCATTGCTTCAAAGGCAATAATTTCACCATTACGAACCATATTCAAAGGAACATCTTCCACAACACATTGCACAAGCTCATTCCCTTTCATTTCTACGATCTTGATCAAACGATTGCCAATCTCAATCCCAATTGAAGTCTTTGCCATAACTTACCTCCTATATGAACAATCCAAGATACCAACTCAACACATACGACCCATACAGTAACGTCAAATACGTCGCTATACTAATCGATGGTCCAAACGGAATCTTTGAATTCTTAAGTACCACTACAAACACTAAACCAATCAAACATGACACAAATAAATTCAGAAACGATAGCCCCATACCAAGATACAAGCCAACCATAAAGAACAGCTTAATATCTCCGCCACCCATTCCTTCTTTCTTTGCGACAAGTTCAAACAACAAGGTAATCCCCAACATCAAACCACTTACCACAAAGCCACCAAGTAGCCCTGTCTTCAGTTGTTCAAGCAAAGGTTCACCCATTAAAAAACACGTCAAGAACCAAACAACAATCCCACTCACAATATATCCATCGGGAATCTCATATGTCTTAAAATCCACAATCGATAACCCAAACAAGATACATACCAAACACAAATATCTAAGACACAAAACACTCAATCCAAACCGATTCACAATGCCCATAAACAAGCATCCAAGTAACACTTCCCCAAACAAACAACTACTTGGAATCTTATTCCCACAATTCGAACACTTGCCCTTATTCCATACATACGAAACAATCGGAATTAAATCCTTCGCACCTAATTCATGCCCACAAGAATCACACTTTGAATGTCCATGAACCCAATCCTTCTTACTTGCAATACGATCTGCTTGACATGTAAGAAAGCTTGCAAAGATCGAACCCAACACAAATGAGACGAAAAGTAGATACCCTCTTGTATATACATCCAACAATTCCATACACTACTTCCCCTTCACCCAATCAAGCTCCACCTTGCCATCTTTCACCAAGGCCCGAATGACCAACGTTCCAATATCCCCAGATACCTTCTTCCCTTGGATCTTCACAACACGTTGTTCGTTATATCCTTTAGGCTTAAAACCAACATACGTATTTCGATTCACATCAAAGTAACCAACATAGCCACTTCCATTAAAATGCGAACACGCACCACCAGAACACCCTTGAACAACACATTCACTGCCTTGATTCGAATTCACATAGGCAACCGATTCTGCCGTATTCACCGTCAATCGATCATTGCCATGTTCCCAACAAGATTCTAAGAATGAGAAGCCCTCAAACACAAAGAAGAACACCATTCCAACAATGCCAATCAACAAAACCAATTCCAATGATGAAATACTCCCTCTTCTTTGTCTTAATCTTTCCATAGAACCCCTCATTCTCTCTTACGATAAAAAGCACGACGCGAGTCATGCCTTTTAAATTATTTCGATAAACCTAAATCTTTTTTTACTTCTTCAACAGTAGGTTTTGTTTCAATTGTTTCGCCTTTAATTGTTACGCCGATTGTTTCAAACACCTTATCTTTTGGTTCTTCATCAATGCCTGAAACCATAGCAGGTTCGACATCGCCTTTAGTTTCTCCAATCTTTGCGATTGTTCCCTTAGCAACGTCGTATGTATACGCAACCATTTTTGTTTCACCTTCTGTTAGGTAATCCGCAACAGCTGCAGCCTTTGCAGCACGAATGTTTGCCTGGTTTGTTGCTAGTTTTGCCTTATTCAATTTTCCATTGAAGATTGGAATTGAAATCGCAACTAATACAGCAACAATCGCTACTACAATAAGTAGTTCGGCTAATGTAAATCCTTTTTTGTTTAGCTTTTTCATAGTTTTTCCCTTTCACACTTTCTTTTTTATTTCTACAAGCAAGCATACGTCCCTAGTGCAAACTCGCTTATAAAAACCATATTTCCCTAAACTGACTGCTCCCACGGGCAAGCCCATGGGGTTCTGATTATCAAGTGTAGCTTGTAATCGTACATCATTTTCAGACTTTGGAGTTACAAGTATAAGTCTATTTAAATCAAAACTTTCATTACCAAGCAGTCCAACGACCACATTAGCGGTAAATTTCTGCTTTTCAGCAAGGAAGTACAGTCAATCTCCCTTGTGGCTTTCATCCCACACGCAAGCATGTGGGTTTTCGCCACGATTTATAACGGCAGAATCTGCACAATCAATACCAGAACTCAGCTCATCACAAAGGCCATCTTTTAAAAACTTCTTAAGTTCATCACCATACAATTTGTTATAGCCAACAACATCGGCACTGTACTCAAAAAGTCTTCCAGAATGCGCATCGTAATAATACGTAATTCCACTGTTATGTTCCGTTGGATCTAAATAGTATTCAGCTAGCGCTGCAACCTTCGCAGCTCGTATATTCGCTATGTCGGTATTGCGCTTTGCTTGAACTAATTTCCCATTAAAAATTGGAACAGAGATTCCAACTAGCACACTCACAATCGCAACTACGATCAAAAGTTCCGCCAATGAGAATCCCTGTTTGTCGTTATATTTCTTCATATAGAAATGCTTAAATAACTAATTTTGCTTAGCGGCTACCCATTCAACATCAACGCCAGCATCAGTAGCGTTACCGTCTTTTACAGTTACCTTTAATGCATACTTATCTGCTGCATCCGCATTTTTGTATTCTGCAGTAGGAATTTTCTTAATTGCATCTGTATCGCTAATTGTTAATTTGTTATAACCATTAACTTTCTTAAGTGCCTCTGCATTATCTACTAGCTTTCCGTTTTCTGCATCATAGAAATATGTGCCATCTTTGTGAGTTTCTTCTGTTAAGTACTCAGCTACTGCAGCTGCCTTTGCTGCACGTACGTTTGCTTGGTCTGTCGCAATCTTTGCCTTCTTCAATTTACCATTGAAAATAGGAATTGAAATTGCCACAAGAACAGCCACGATTGCCACTACAATCAGTAGTTCGGCTAGGGTGAAACCTTTTTTGTTATTCAATTCTTTCATTGTATCATTCTCCTCGATTATGATTATAACTGTATTTTTATTTATGTAAATATTAATAAATAACTTTATATTACCTTTACCAATTTATAACATATTACATTAATCCGTACATCGTGAACATTGGTAAATAGATGGCTATTACAATAAAACCTGCGAATATTGCAAGCAAGATTAAAAGCGTTGGCTCCAATCTTGTAATTGCTAGATTCATGTAATAATTTGCTTCATTGGAATAATACAAACCAACCGTCTGTAAGGTATTTTCTAGCTCCCCTGTTTCTTCTCCTACTGCTACCATTTCCGCTAATGTACTAGGGAAACTCTTTGATTCACTTAACAAATCACCAAGCTTATATCCTACTTCTACCTTTGATTGCATCATCCTAATTTCTTTTTGCATGATGTAGTTATCCATGACTTTTGAAGTCACTTCTAAAGCCTTTGGTAATGGCAATCCTGCTATTAACAACGTACTTAGCGTACTTGCAAAATCACTACAACCTGAACAAGAATTGATTTTCCCTAGAACAGGAATCGTCAATTTCTTCGCATGCCAATGCAATCTTCCCTTTTCGGTATGATGGTAGGCTTGTAATACGATTAAGAGTAGTAAGATACTAATCACCATCGTTGGCCAAGATCTTGCAAAGAAGTCTGAACTCTTAATTAAGAACACCGTAATACCAGGCAATTGCCCGTGTAAGTCACGGAATACATTCGTTAACGTTGGTACAACTTGTACCATCACAATCATTAATACAATCACCGCAATGACTAATACAAAGATCGGATACGTTAATGCTTGTTTTAATTTCTCTTTGATCTTATAGGTCCGTTCATAATAGCTTTCTAATGTACGAAACGACTCTTCTAAATTCGAAGAAAGCTCACCAGCTCGAATCGTTTCCACAAAGGTCACAGGAATATTTGGACAATTCACTTCAAAGGAAGTCGCAATCCTATTTCCATCCGCAATATCCTTTGCGGTCTTTTCTAACATCTGTTTGATCTTCTTATCTTTTGTTTGATTCGCAACCATCAATACACAAGACTCAACATCCACACCAGCTCCTAGAATCGTCGCAAATTGCGAACACATTAAAGACAAGACTTTTGGTTTAAACCTAGTACCAATCTCCGTATCTAACCATCTCTTGGATGGAGAAATTGGTTGAATCTTTAAGACAATCGGACAACTACTTTTGATCTTATCCACTGCTGCATATTCATCCAGTGCTTCAATGACCCCATTAACCTTAATGCCATCCTTACTTAAAGCACTATACTTAAATGTCTCCAACTGTCTCACCTCTTTCCATAACTCGAGAATGGAATATCTCGATACTTCAATTCATTCTTTTCTTCATCACTATAATGTTTGACATACTTCGCAGCCGTCACACTACTAATAAGCCCCTTTTCAAGTAACTCTTGAATACTTTGATCAAACGGAATACAACCCCAAGACTTCCCTGTCATAACGGACGATTCAATCTGTGGAGCCTTTCCTTCACGGATTTGATTTTGAATGGCTTGATTCACAACCATCACATCCACCGCTAACACTCTTCCATTTCCATTTGCCTTTGGAAGAAGCTTTTGTGACACAACCGCATTCAACGTTTGTGCTAATTGACTACGAATCATCACTTGTCTTCCTGCATCAAAGCTAGACACAATACGATTCATCGTCTCGGATGCCCCATTTGTATGTAGTGTCGCAAATACCAAATGCCCAGTCTCTGCAGCTGTTAAGGCTGTCTCAATTGTTTCTAAATCACGCATTTCACCAATCAAAATAATATCTGGGTCTTCTCTTAAACAAGCCCGAATCCCATCCGCATAGGAATTTGTATCTATACCTATTTCACGTTGTGAAATCATACAACGATCAGATTCATACATATACTCAATTGGATCTTCTAACGTAATAATATGTGCATTACGTGTATGGTTAATATGATCTAATAACGAAGCTAAGGTCGTTGACTTACCAGAACCCGTTTCTCCTGTCACAAGTACTAAACCTTTCGAATACTCGGTAAATGACTTTACAACATCCGGTAACCCTAACGCATCCATACTCGGAATGACATCCTGGAAGATACGAATCGCTAAAGCAAAGGTTCCTTTTTGTCGATACACATTCAAACGCAACCGATGCTTACAAACCGTTAAAGCAAAATCCTTTTCCTTGATCTCTTGCATCTGTGTATCACTTACCTCTAGTAAGTCCTTCACAAACACATACACATCTTCTTCACTTACAACATCATAGGAAAGCGGAATTAACTCCCCTTGAATCCGATACCGAATCGGCATGTTTGACACAATATGCACATCACTTGCTAGATGCTTACAAGCAACTTGAATGATTTCTTCAATACTAAGCATACCTTACTCCACAATTACAACTTCACGAACCAACTCTTCGACTGTTGTAACTCCTTGTAACACAAGCCTTCTACCGTTCTCTATCATCGGTGTAAACGACTTCATATCAATTTGATTACGAAGCTCCATCGTATCAACACCCTTCATAATCAACTTCCGCATCTTTTGATCAACCATTAAGATTTCAAAGATCCCAATACGTCCTCTAAAGCCCGTATCAAAACACATATGACAACCCTTGCCACGATAGAAGGAATGTGCCTGTATGTTTCTTAAGCCAGCTAAGTCTAAATGATCCATCGATGGTTGATATGTCGTTCTACAGTTTGGACATACTTTACGTACCAAACGCTGGGAAATAATTCCTCTTACAGATCCTGCAATTAAGTATGGTTCCACGCCTAAATCAATCAAACGGTCAATGGCCGTAAAGGCATCTTCGGTATGAATGGTAGATAACACTAAGTGACCCGTCATCGCAGCACGCATTGCAATCTCGGCTGTTTCTCCATCACGAATTTCCCCTACACAAATAATGTCTGGGTCTTGTCGTAAACAAGCACGAAGCGCACTCGCAAACGTCAATCCAACCTTTTCATGAATCGCAACCTGGGTAACACCTTCCATTTGGAATTCCACAGGATCTTCTAAAGAAATCATATTTAAACTAGGATCTTTTAATTCATTGATCATTGTATATAAAGTCGAAGTCTTACCACTACCAGTAGGCCCAACAATCAAAATCATTCCACTCTTATATTTCAATAAACGATCATACTTCACATGATCTTCATCACTAATCCCAATCGACTTCCAATTCAAGACTTCACTATCACGATTCAAAATACGAATAACAACTTTCTCACCAAAGATCGTAGGAAGTGTTGATAAACGTAAGTCAACCTTCTTCCCATTTTGTAACGATACTTCGGCTCTTCCATCCTGTGGAATACGACGTTCTGCTAAATTCATATTCCCCATGACTTTAAAACGGGAAATCACAGCTGCCTGTAATTCCTTTGGAATCGTTAGAATCTCATTCAAAATCCCATCGACACGAAGACGAACCACAATCCGATTCTTTTCTGTTTCTACATGGATATCTGAAGCCCCTTCACTAATTCCACGTTCTAAAATGGAATTTACTAACTTCACCGTAGGAGCCGCATTGGCCTCATCGGAATCAAGAATCGACATTGCCTTTTCTTCAATCGTTCCAAGTCCCTTAGATTCCTTCATCTCTTCGATGGCCTTATGTGCACCTTCGTTTTCATATAACACATTCAATGCACGATCAATCGCTCTATGATACGCAATCAATGGCACAACACGCTTATTCGAGGCAATCTTCACATCTTCAATGGCCACAAAGTTCATCGGGTCTTCCATCGCTAAATAAAGCGTTCCCTTATCTAACTTCACTGGCACAACACGATGTTGTTTCGCAAGAGACTTTGGCACATATTGAATCAAAGATGGATCAATGGTTGCCTTGTTCAAGTCAATCATATCAATGCCTAATTGTAAGCGAAGAACCTGAATCAATTGTTCCTCCGTGATATAGCCATTGTTTACTAAGTACTGCCCTAAACGTTCTTTGGTTTGTTTCTGAAGGACGAGTGCTTGTTCTAATTGCGCTTCACTAATCACCTTCGCATCGACAAGCATTTCCCCTAATCGTTTGTATTTCATATTACTCACCCTCCTCGTTTACACAACGAACATTCATCGTGTTCTTATATATTTCTTCTTTGTTTCGATCAACAATCGCAATCGTTACTTGTACATACGGAACTTCTTCTTTCTTAAATTCCATCGTCTCAATCGTTCCATGAAGTCCATTACTCTTTGTTTTCTTTGACACAAGACTTTCTGACTTTGAACCCGTTGCTAGATTATGAATAAAAATACCCTCATCCGTATTCACATATTCCATTTCATATTTGCGTTCTTGGTTATAAAACTTCATCCCTTCGATACCGGTCGCAGTTTTTAAATCCTTCTTTACAACATTTGCAATCGTTGAATACAAGACCCTTGCCTCTGCTTGTTTGGTCATTTTGAAGTAAGAATCCTTCCCAACACGTAATGCACCACCTACACCCGTAAACACAACAAGCACAAGTAGTACCGTAATTAACATTTCCACAAAGGTAAATCCACTACTTCTTCTCATATACATACGTTCCAATCTTGTACTGCTCATTCCAAATATATTTCACATCTACGGATTGTTTCGGACTCGAAGGAGTGCCATCATTCACCCGAAATGCAAGTTTTCCATCTTGTTTCGTACCAGCAAACGCTTCTAGCTGATTACTCACCTCAACATATTCGTTGTAGGCATCTTCGGACTTTTTCATCATCTTCATCGAAGCTTGCACCATCGTTACAAACAATAAAAAACCAAACACTAAAACAAGCGAGGCAATCAATACTTCGGAAATCGATTCCCCCTTTGTTTGTTTTAGTTTTTGCATTACTCTAGTTTCCATGTTGGTCACCTACTTCAATCATTGGATCGACAAAGCTTACGGTATATAACGGTGTAAACGACACTTCATCCGTTTCATTTTTTTGATAGGTACGATTCACTATCCCCGTCATATGACCAATCGCTCTAGCTTTTTCACTTTGTACAACAATTCGAACTTCCACTGGCTCGAAACAATCTTCCTCTTGTTTTACTTGTTTACTCTTAAATGACATCTCGATATCCACATTCGAAGTACTGTTCGGTGCTTGTAAGGTAAAGGAATCCGTTTCTTCACTTCCTTTAAACTTGGCATCTAATACACTTTGTACAACATAGACTTGAAAGTAATTCGTATCGTTAATCTTATTAGCAGTTTTTAATTCATAATCACTTCCCGCAGAACGAGCTTGTGCATGTCCCTCATAACGAAAGCTAACATTGCATGTGTCTTCTTGTAGGTAGGTTGTTACAAACTTCATCGCATCCAATACTTCACGATTACTTTGGTCTTGTTTAATTAAAGCTTCAATCGAACCACTTGATGCGGACGCAAACGCTAAGATGATGGAACCAATGGTCGCAAGAATCAAAAATACAAAAAGTGCAATCATTAAGGTTGCGCCATTGTTTGATTTTAATTTTTGTTTGATTGCCTGTTTTATTTCCATTCACTACCTACTTGCAATAAACATTATACAGAATTCATAGCGAATTAAAATGCTTTCCAGGGTGGAAAAAAAGGAAAAAAACATGAATTTTCGAGCATTTCTCTCTTGTTTAAATATTGCGTAAAATACACGAAAAAAGGATATAAATTGTAAGGTATACAATCTACATCCTAACCTTGTCACGCACGCTCTTCTAAGATCTCTGCGTACCATTGATCTTCGTCTAATTGATTCACACGTTGGTACAAATCCGCTACCGTTTCCGCTATCGGATTGTTCACATTTGGAAGTAAGATGACAGCCTTCATCTTCTTATTCCCAAAGCTTTCTTCTTTTAACAATTCATGAATATGCATGACCTTGGACTTCGTTGTCGAATATGTCGCATATACAACAAAGGTATCTTCTTCAATCATAATTGGATTTAAGAAGAAGGTTCCAAGCATCAATTGTTCAATCTTCTCTTTCAAAACAAGATCCTTACTTAACTCATCCACCCGAATCATCGTAAAGGTAATCTTCTTATGCTTACTTAAATCCGTTTCTTCTAAGATAATACAACGATCTAAGAAGGCTTGTTTGTCTAAGATTTCTGTTTTCACTAAGGCACAACCTTCTTCTAAAACAGGCATATGAATCATTTCTTCCTGTTCTAAACAAGGATGATAGAAGAAGCCAATACAACGATTCTTACCAAGCGATTTCGCATCATACAAATGTTCATCACTATGCGCTAACATCAATCGTAAATCATCCACGGAATGACATTCCCCATGCACAAACCCAAGACTTGCCGTTAACATTTCATCAACACCATAAATCTTATTCAGCACTAAATCATTTTGAACCTTTAGAACACTCATCTCAAACACATCCAATGGTTCATCGGTAATAATCAAGAATTCATCTCCCCCATAGCGATACACATTGTCTTTGTTGAAACGAGATAACAGAATATTTGCAAACTGCTTCAATGCTTGATCGCCGGTACTATGACCATACTCATCGTTTAACATCTTAAAGTCATCAATATCACAAAACATCACAGACAACTCTTTCCCAACATAGGACTCAAAGTCTTGTCGTAACCCTTCCCGGTTCAACGTACCTGTTAAACCATCGTATCTTGTTTTCATCTGTAGGTTTGTATTATCGGTTTGTAAGTTTTTATTCAAGGCTTCAAATTGCAAATACGACCGAGCACTTGCTAAGGCATCAAAATAACGAAGTAAGGTAGAACCAAGTAAGAATAACCACGTATAACTCATCAAGGTTACATAGTAACTCGAGATTTCCCCAATGCTTGCATCAAAGGTATAGATCAAAAGAAAACTTACAATGGAGGTACTAATCGACCACTTTGGCTCCACTATAAATACACAATAAATCCAATATAAGATCGGCATCAAAGCCACAAAGGCATAGGTCTCTTTAAAGAAGCCAATGGATAAAAGAATGGCATAGATGGCTAAGACAAAGTTAAACAAGCCAATCATGATATGCAAAATATGACTATTGCGTTTTTCTTTGTCTTGTTTTGTATAGTGATTGAAATACAAATAGAATCCCGCTGTAAACATGATATAGACCAAGGAGATGACCTTATGCATATGCAACTGCTCTGGTGTTTTTTGTACATACACTACCTTTAACAAGGGAATGATCAAAATCTCGGCAAGTCCAGACCAAATACAAGACCCACAAGCAATCTCTGCATTTTCAAAATTCAAAAGCTTATGGACTTCTTCATTCTCATTTTTAAACTTCAAAACTTCTTTCACTTCTTTTAGCCGCATCGTCTCTACCCAACCCATATTCCTCCAACTATGAGTCTTCCTTTCTACCTACAAAAAGAAAAGAAACCATCCAACTACCCTTCACATCTGTACTAATTTTTTCAAAATGTCATATCGCATTTTTTCCAAATCTAATTACAAGTATCAAAGGTACCAATAAACAGGTATACGATTACAGTTGAATTAATTTCTCTTCCACAAATGTATTACTATTTAATTTAACGTTCTATGCAAACGCTATCATATGTATATTATACACATTTTTAAACGCCTTTTTCAACCGCCAAGAATCACAAAACAGGAATCTACACAAAACTGCGTTCCAAAAACGCAATAAATCCCCACACTTCAAATGAAGTATGAGGATCTATGTTGCAATCTAATTTCGAAAGATTACTTAGCCATTGCAGCTACTTCAGCCGCAAAGTCGTCAACTTTCTTTTCGATTCCTTCGCCTACTACGTACTTAACGAACTTAACTACTTCAGCGTGGTTTTCCTTCAACCAAGCACCAACTTTTACGTTTTGGTCTAGGAAGAAGATTTGGTCTACAAGACACATGTCTTGAAGAGCCTTAGAGATACGTCCTTCAACGATTCCCTTCTTAACGTGTTCAGGCTTGTTTGCAAGACCTTCATCGTTAGCTAGCAATGCTTCTTGTACAGAACGTTCTTTTTCAACAACGTCTTGTGGCATTTCGTTACGTGATACGTAAGTTGGATTCATAGAAGCAACTTGCATAGCCATGTTCTTAGCTACTTGAGCATCTTCTGTTCCCTTAACAACTACTACAGCAGAGATTAGTCCACCGTTGTGTAGGTAAGAACCGAAGATTTCATCATCAGCCTTTTCTACAATAGCGAAACGACGAAGCTTGATGTTTTCACCAATTGTAGCAACTGCGTTAACGAATACATCGTTTAGTGTGGAACCATTTACATCTAATGCAAGAGCTTCTTCAACTGTAGTTGCATTGGAATCAATGATTGTGTTTGCAGTTGTGTCTAATAGTTCAAGGAACATTTCGTTCTTAGCAACGAAGTCTGTTTCGGAGTTAACTTCGATTACAACAGCCTTGTTTCCTTTTACTACGATCTTTGAAAGTCCGTCTGCAGCAGTACGTCCTTCCTTCTTAGCAGCCTTAGCAATACCCTTCTTACGAAGCCAGTCTGTAGCTGCTTTCATGTCACCGTCGCATTCAACTAGGGCCTTTTTACAGTCCATCATTCCTGCGCCAGTAAGTTCACGGAGTTCTTTAACTTGTTTAGCAGTGATTGCCATAATTACTTAGCCTCCTTCTTTGACTCTTCTTTCTTTGCGTTACCGTTAGCGTTGTTACCACGGAATACACGACGTTCACCATTCTTGTTGAAACGGTTGTTTCTTTGTTGGTTACGGCGTTGTTCCCAACGTTCTCTTCTTCTCTTTTCGAATTCAGCAGCTTGTTGTTCTACGTTGATGATAACATCTTCCATTGTGATGTCTTCAACAGTAGCATCTTCTTGGTGAGCATATTCTAGAACGCCACCCTTAGCTTCAACGATTGCGTCTGCAATAGCGCCAAGCATTAGAGTGATAGAACGAACTGCATCATCATTTGCTGGAATTGGGTAATCAACAGTGCTTGGATCAGCATTTGTGTCGATTAGAGCGAATACAGGGATACCTAGCTTCTTAGCTTCAGCAACTGCATTGTGTTCTTCAAGTGGATCTACTACGAATAGAGCATCAGGAAGTTTCTTCATTTCCTTGATACCGCCTAAGAAGTTTTCAAGCTTGTCTTTCTTCTTAAGCATTAGTGTTTGTTCCTTCTTCTTGTAAACAGAAAGTGTTCCGTTTGCTTCCATTTCTTCAATGTCAACAAGTTTCTTGATTGACTTTTGGATTGTACGGAAGTTTGTTAGAGTTCCACCTAACCATCTTTGGTTTACATAGAAGCTACCAGAACGTAGAGCTTCTGCAAGTACAGGAGCCTGTGCTTGTTTCTTAGTTCCTACGAATAGAACTTTTCCACCTTCTTCAGTGATCTTCTTAAGAGCTTCGTAAGCAACGTCTAATTGCTTTTGTGTCTTTTCTAGATCGATGATGTATACACCATTCTTAGAAGTGTAGATGTAAGGACGGAACTTTGGATTCCACTTACGTGTTTGATGTCCGAAATGAACACCGTTTTCGAGCATTTTTCTCATTGAAACAACAGTCATAATTTTTTTATTCCTCGCTTTCCGTTGTTTTCCTCCACAGCTTCGAACTCCATCAACACCTAGCATGTATAAATAATACCTAGATGCACGGGACAGAGAATCCACTGTGTGTGTATTACACCTTCCTACCAAAAAGGCAGAAGATGCCGTGAATTATTGTAGCATATTCCAAACACATTGCAAGATAATTCTTTATTAAAGCCACTTCACCACAATTCATCCTTGCAAACAAGTATCCGCAAGTGATAATACAGCGCATAGTTACAACCATCTTCTAAATCCTTTGCAAACTGTTTTAACTCTTGATACAACATCGCATCATTTCGATCATCATAAAACGAACACGTAATCGTATACAACGCTTTTGTATTTTGCAAAGCTTTAGCAAATTCCATCAATTCTTTAATCGTATCGCCTTCAATGTATGTATTGCGATCAATCTTCTTTAAAACATCTGCCTTAGATCCAAACAAAGACGAAAACTTACAAACCTTCTTAAATAGTGAATAGCGAATCCTTGTAAACTGCGTCAATTCCACATCCCCATCCGAACATTTCTTCGCAAGCATAAACTGCATACCAATCACCTCTTATACAAGTATAGCGAATTTCCAAAAAGAAAAGAACGCTTAGCGTTCTCTTCTATTCGAGATTGTTACTTGCAGAAAGAGCCTCTAAAAGACCATTCCCCGTAAGCATCCCTTGTCCAAAGGTTGACGTTACTTCACCAACCGCATACAACCCTTCAATGACTTGTCCACTTTCATCTAAGACACGTTGTTTTGAATCTACCTTGATGCCACCAAGTGAGGTTTGCAAGTTTAAATATTGTTTACTTACAACATATGGACCTTTGAGCTTCTTACCAAACAATGTCCTTCCAAAGACATCTTCCTTCGTTTCTACGGCTTTATTATAGGTATCTATCGTACCTTGTAGGACATCTTCATCCATCTTCAATTGTTTTGCAAGTCCCTTGATCGTTTCATCATAGAATACTTGATCATTGTCGACCATTGTCGAAAAGGAATATCCATCAATTGCATCTTCATAGCCTGATTTTAATATGTAATACATACCATCTTCATAGCCACTAATCGCAAGACTCAATTCTTCCATTGAACCATCTTCTCTTACAAATCGTTCCCCTTTTGGATTGATGAAGATGATATCTTGTAAATTCAATATCGCTTGCGAACTTACCATCGTTTCTTGTTTGTTACTAGCATTTGCAAGGATGCCACATTGCACATATTCCATGTTTTCAATGTCTGCCCCTACTTCTTTTGCCATCTCAATACCTTCGCCATACGAACATCCACCCCGGGATGAATGACTTAACCCTTCATACATCCGATAGGACTTATAGAAGTCTTTCATAAGGTTTGAGTTTTCCACATATCCACCCGTCGCAAGGACCACAACATCACCCTTACATGTAACATTGGTATTTGTATGGTGTTCTTTTCCAACAACACCAACAACCCGATCTTCTTCCACTAAAAGCGTATTCGCTGTCATTTCATTGACTAACGTAAATTGATCTTTATAGCTTTCAATTCGTTCTAGTAACACTTGAATCATATTTGCAGGTTCTACAACCTTACTTCGATTCCATCTTGATCCAATCGTTTGTACATCTTCCTTGACATATGGAACCCCGAGAGACACAAGTGCCTCGTTAGCTCCTTCACACATCTTACTAATATTCTTACTATTTCCAACTTGCATACTTGCATCTAAGGATTGTAAGGCAAAAAACGAAGGGCTATCAAATGTCCCACCAACCTTTTGATAGTTGTCATAGTCTTTCTTTACTTCATCAACGAGTGTTGGATAGGCATCCTGTAAGCTTTCTTTCTTAAGCAAAGCTTCAACCGTACTTGTATCTACCACATCACTTGTACTAATGCCATTCACAATGCCATGACTTACTAAGCTATTTCCACCAACACTGCCATTTTTTTCTAACAACACAACCGACTTTCCTTGTTCTAAGTAGTGTAATGCACTACTTAACCCAGCAAGTCCACCACCTACTACAATGACATCGGCTTCATAGGTATCTTGTACTTCATAGCTATAGCGATCAAAATACACATCTAAGTCAGCACCTGCTTGTTCTAAACAATCTTGCATTGCAACCTTTAAGGCCTTGCTTGTCTTAGTCGCACCAGTTACAACATCAAAGTTTAAATTGTGTTCTTTCATCACCGTTTCTTTTAAAAGCGTATCTGGTGTCATACCACCTACCGTTAACACACTTCCATCTTCTTTTACGAAACAAGAACCAATTCCCTTCGTTTCAGTATCGGTAATGACAATATCTTTGATCTTTGTATCTTCGACAATCAAATCGAGTTGAATCAATCCATGATACCCTTTCACAATCGATGTATATTTCCCATCTTCTAAGACACTTAAATTGCTATCTTGTTTTCCACAGCCAATAAGCATACAACTCGCTAATAGGCTGATTCCTACTTGTTTTAATACTTTCATACATACCTCTTAACCGGGTAATCATACCACAAGAAAAAGCACATCTAGTGACAAATGTGCTTGTTTTCTTCTTCTAAAATGTTTTTCATACTTGCAACGCTAATGGCAATTGTCGATGAATTGTGTAAAAAGGCTGCAGCAGCTGGTGGAATCATTCCAAAGATTCCCGCAAGAATCAAACTCGAATTAATTCGCATAATCTTATGATAGTTTTCTTCAATCTTCACCATCAACCCATTACTGAGCTCTTTGAGTGTAAGAATACCTTCTAAACTATCTGTTCCAATCACTACATCGGCAATATCCCTTGCAAGCTCTGCGCCATCACTTACCGCAATCCCACAGTTTGCACTTGATAAGGCAACCGAATCATTGATGCCATCCCCAATCATAATTACCGTATGCCCCTTTGCCTTTTCTTGTTCCACAAAGGCAGCTTTATCTTGTGGTAGTACTTCAGAATAATAGGAATCTACGCCTACTTCTTTGGCAATAACCGAAGCGACCTTATCACTATCACCCGTCATCATTACAACATTGCTAAAGCCTAATTCTTTCAAACGACTCACTACAAATGGTGCTTCCTTACGAAGTGGGTCTTCAATACAGATGACCGCCGCAAGTTGTCCATCAATGGACATATACAAACGTGAATGTTCGTGTGGAATCGCATCAAACAATTCTTGTTTGCCACTTGGAATCACAACCTTTTCATCTTCAAAGATGAAATGATAGGAACCAATGCATACACGCTTTTCTCCAATGTAAGACGCAATCCCATGTGCAATGATGTATTCTGGCTTGGAATGCATCTCTTCGTGAGTTAAGCCTTCTTCTTTCGCCTTACTCACAACCGCTTTCGCCATAGAGTGTGGGAAATGCTCTTCAAGACATGCCGCAATTCGTAAGTTTTCTAAGTCACTTAGTTCATTAAACGAAATAACTTGATTGACAACCGGTCTTGCCTCCGTTAGAGTCCCTGTTTTATCAAAGACAATGGTATCTGCCTTTGCGACTTGTTCTAAGAACTTTCCGCCCTTGACTAAGATCTCATAAGACCGTGCTTCCTTAATCGCGGAAATAACGGTAATTGGTGTTGATAACTTAAGGGCACACGAATAGTCCACCATAAGAACCGATAGTGCCTTCGTAATATTTCTTGTAAACAAGTAGACAAGAATCGTTGTGGATAAGCTATAAGGCACAAAGCGATCTGCTAAGTGTTCTGCTTCACTTTCAATCGAAGACTTCAACTTCTCGGTTTCTTCGATCATTTCAACAATCTTTTCATAACGTGAAGCTCCACTTGTCTCACTTACCTTTAATACGAGTTCGCCTTCTTCCACAATCGTACCGGCATAACAAGTAACCCCATGAATCTTACGAACTGGCAATGCTTCTCCAGTTAAGGAAGCTTGGTTTACCATCGCTTCTCCAGATTCACAAATGCCATCAAATGGAATCACACTACCCTTATACACTCGTACAAAGTCTCCCGCTTGAATGGTTTTAGAGTCAACAAGTTCACTCATCGATCCATCCACCTTCCAAACCCGTGGTGTATCTAAGGACATACTTCTTGCAAGATCGGCAACCGACTTCTTATGGGTCCATTCTTCTAAGATTTCACCAATCTCAAGTAAGAATATAACCGAAGACGCTGTCTTACGATCATTGCGAAGAACCGATGCCATAATCGCCGAACCATCTAATACCGATACATCCAAACGACCATTCCATAGACTCTTAAGACCCCAATATCCATACGTCAACGACTTCTTCCAGATAAAGAGTGCCCCTAAGAACTTTGGCATCAATAACTTCATTGCATAACGCTTGATGATCTTATTCATCAACATATTTTGATAATAGACATCAAGCTTTCTTGTCGAATTTTCCAAGTATACCTCAGGTACACTGGCATGTTGTAGACTGAATTCTTGAATCGAACGAATCAACGTTTGACGATCACCCTTATAGCTAATCGCTACAGAACTAGTGACTAGATAGACTTTTACATCCTTCACGCCTTGAAAACGTTCAAAACAATACTGAATCGTATCTGCTTCTTGTAATGTAAATGAATCGCGTAAGCAATCAATTCTCATTCGGCCTTCGATTTCATGAATGATTTTAAACTTCATTACTTTCCTCCTTTGAGTTTTAACTTACGACTTACTTCTTGCAAGAACAATCCGCAAATACTTCTTCGCTTTCTGCTTCTTTCTTTTCGTTTTCTTCTTTTTCCTTTAACGCAACCGCTTCGGCATAGATATCTTGTGCACCAGCTGTTAGCATTTCCTTGCTTTCAACAACGGCATCCTTTGCCTTAAGACCAAGAACTGTTGTCTTTACATACACTTCCTTCGCCTTCTTACCACCGAAGATTTCTTTTCCGTGCTTTCCTAATACAAGTCCAGCTACGAATAATCCCATAGGACCTTTTGCAAATTTCATAACATAACTCTCCTTTTCAATTTTATGTTAACAGTCTACCACTCAACTAGCGATTAAGTATAGGCTAATTCATGGGGAAATTTCACTTTTTGCAATCAGTCACAACAAACTATTTATGACTATCATTCAATCTAAACTATCACGATTTAACACAAAGTAAACAATCCTAATCAAAAAAGAAGCACACCATTATGCTTCTTTCTTGTTTAAATTCTTCTTTGAATGGGGATGGGCATCGTTAACGACCTTTCGTAATTGATCAATCGTGACATGCGTATAAATCTCCGTCGTCGATAAATGGGCATGCCC
>JAHHRC010000010.1 GCA_020026035.1 Erysipelotrichaceae bacterium
AAATGACTCTTAATCATTGGGTCGTGGGTTCGAGTCCCACAGGAGTCACCATTTTCTATGATTGACACACGATGACTCCTTAGCTCAGTTGGTAGAGCAAATGACTCTTAATCATTGGGTCGTGGGTTCGAGTCCCACAGGAGTCACCATTTTTTTATTTTACTAGACAAAAAAAGATCTGCTTCTATGAGGCAGATTTTTTCTATATTCAAACATCAATCAAACACTTCCTCAACATCCGGAGCGTCAATCTTTTCAACATCAATTCCTTCTAAATAATACAACGGATACGGAGCCTTCTTATCCCCCGGATACAACTTTCCTTCTTTTAAAACACCCTTTACACGAACCCAAGTCTTCTCACTCACAAACCCATCCAAAGGCAAATCCGTATGAAATTCAAAACTCACATAGCCACCATTACAAAACGGACAAGATGGACCAATACGTCCAACAAATGTACTCTTACCTAACTTAAAGTAAAGCCCATCCATCCAAATCACTTTATCTTTGTAATCCGCAAAGTTCATATACCAGTCATTAATCGTAGCCGCATACAAACTATCCTTCAAATACAAATCCGGCTTACTCACATCAAACACCTTACGATCTTCTTCAATGTCAAACGGATACGTATTCAAAGGCATCTTCGGATACTCCATACTCGATTCTTCCACAACAATCTCTTGATTCTTCATAGCATCATCGTCATCCATTCTTCGATTATAACTCCGAGACGCAAACGCCCCAGATAACACCAAACAAATGACAACAATTCCATAAATCAACCCCTTCTTCATGCAAGTTTCCTCATCTTTCCAATAACTAAGAACACAATAAATAGAACCGTATCCACTAAGACAATACACGCACCTGTTGGTACTGGTTTCAAATAAGAAATCACAAGCCCACAAACAAAGGCAAATACCGACACAAGAACTGACACAACAATCGTTGATTTAAACGTCCTTGTTACTTGCATGGCAGTCAAAGAAGGAAACACAATCAAACTCGATATCAACAATGTCCCCATCATTCGCATTCCTAATACAACCGTAATCGATGTTAGTAACGCAAGAATCATCTTATACCGCCTTACATTCACACCATTACTACTTGCAAACTCTTCATCAAAGGTAATCGCAAAAATCTTGTTGTAATACACAACAAACAAAGCCATCACACAAACACACAACACAACCGACAACACAACATCACTCTTACGCATCGCAAGAATACTACCAAACATAAAGTTACATACATCCGTATTCATACCCGTCGTAAGCGAAACACTCATAACCCCAATCGCTAACGAAATCGAACACAACAACGCCGTCGCTGCATCACCTTGTACCTTCGAATTCTCATTGATTTGTAATAAGAAAAACGCCGCAATCACACATACTGGAATCGCTAATGCAAGTGGCTGTGTACCTAACGCAAACGACAATGACAACGACATAAAGCCAACATGACTCAACCCATCACCAATCATCGAATAGCGCTTCAACACCAAAGACAACCCCAATAAGGAGGCACAAATCGAAACCAAAATCCCAACAATCGCAGCCCGCACTAAAAACGGATATGCCATCATCGATAGAAACACATCACTCATAAAGACCTCCTACAATAGTCATCCTTTGTTTCAAAGGAATACGAACCATCTTTAAACTCCAACACATGACTACAACGCTCTAATGCACCCTTTACATCATGGGAAACCATCACAACCGTAATCCCTTGTTCATGATTCAAAACATCAATCAAATCATAAAGCTCACTTGCAATCTTCGGATCTAATCCAGTCACCGGCTCATCTAAAAACAACATCCGCTTTGTTGCTAGTAGAGCACGTGCTAATAGAACACGTTGTTTCTGCCCACCAGAAAGCTTCACAAACTGCTTGTCTTTAAACTCTAAAACACCAAGCAATTCCATTTTCTCTAAAGCCTCTTTCTTTTCCGCCTTCGTATAGAAAACACCCTTCTTACGACCCAAGCAACCAGTCAATACAACCTCAAAACACGACGCCGGAAACATTTTGTGCAACAAAGGAAGCTGCGGCAAATAGCCAATCCCTGACATCTTTACATCATCGCCAAAGACAATCGAACCAGAATCTGCCTTCTTAAGCCCTAAAAGCCCCTTCAAAAACGTCGACTTCCCAGCCCCATTTTCACCAATCACACAAACATAATCCCCGTGATTCACTTCAATGGAAACGTTGCTTAACACAACGTTTCCATCGTAAGAGAAACACAAATCCTTACATACAATATCCATTATTCACCTAAAGCTTTCTTTAACACCTCTACATTATGCTTCATCAAATCCACATACGTAACACCCTTGTTAAACTCATCCACACTCACATTGTGAACCGCATTCAACAATTCTTTCGACGCTCCTGTACCATCCACAATCGCATCACACATCTGCTCATTACTCAATTCAATATGGAACACAACCGGAATGTTATCATCCTTCACTTTGTCCACTAAGAACGCAACCGTCTTCGCATCCACTTGTGTATCACTAGAACAACCAGGATATGCCGCATAGTAATCAATACCATATTCCTTTACAAAGTATAAGAATGGGAAACGATCACCAACAATAATCTCATTCCGCTTACCATTCTTCACAACATCACGGAACATCGCATCCAATTCTTCTAATTCACTTACATATGCACTTGCATTGTCGGCATATACACTTGCATGCTCAGCATCCACTTCACTCAATACATCACGCAATTTATTCACAATCACAATTGCATTCAAAGGTGATGTCCACACATGTTCATCCAATTCCATTTCTTCATGGTCATGGTGGTGTTCATCATGATCATGATCATGATCGTGGTCATGATCTTCCTCTTCATGTTCGTGATCATGGTCGTGATCTTCTTCATGGTCATGATCTTCATGTTCATGCATATCTTCATCATTGTCACAACAATCTTTTTCATCATCGTGATGATGCTCATGAACCATGCCTTCTTTGATTTCTTCTTCCATCGTTTCCACACAATCCATCATACTAATTTGATGCATCTTGGATGTGTCCATAGAATTCAAAATCGTTTCCACCCAAACATCACTATCGCCACCAGCATACACAAACACATTCGCATTTTGAATGGTCATAATATCCTGTGGAGTTGGCTCAAAGGAATGTGTTTCTACACCAGGCTTTACCAATAACACCACTTCCCCTTGATCCTTCATAACTTGTCTTGCAAAATCATAGGCCGCAAAGTTTGTACAAACCACTGTAGGAAATGTTTCGGACACTTTTTCCACACTTGCTGTATGATCTACATTCGAGCATCCCGAAACAACACTACCTGCTACAAGTAGTGCAAACATCTTTTTCATAAGTTTCATATATGATTCTTTTTCTCCATTTCTATTTTGTTTTCAAATCAACCAAACAGAAATCAATTCAACATCACAACAAACAAGTCGCAAAAACAAATCTCATACAAGATCTCTTTGACACATAGAACGTCAAACTCCATTGTGTCTTTTACTTCAAAGCGATTCACAACCCTTTGCACAACATCCCAAAAAGCCGCAAACAACGGACAACCAATAAGCACCATACCTAATACAAAGAGTGCCTCTACTTGTAAGACAACACTTGCAAGACTCATACCAACACAAATCAAGCAGAACGAATGCCCACAATGATGCCCATCAAAGACCAGCATGAAAACAACACTTACCACCGTAAGCACTTGTAAGATACACCAATACTTAGTCTTCTTTACAGCCATCGCAATATCCTTTCAAAATCGATCGTTGCACATCTACTTCAAACCCATTCTCAACAAAGATCTTCTTCAACAAAAATTCTTGCCGACCATTCTTCAAATGAAATGTTTTTCCACACTTTACACACTGCATATGCAAATGCGCACACTGCATCCCACAAGAACGATACTCATACATCGCATGTGTTCCAGCTTCATTAATGCCAATTTCCAAAAAACCTTCACTGACTAAACGATCAAGGTTCCGATACACAAACGAACGAGATATCCCCTCGTCCTTCAACGCTAAAAACACATCACTTGCCGAACACTTTGTATTCGCATGTGCCTCAAAATAGTCTTTCAATAATTCCCTTTGTCTTGTCTGATAGTTTCTCATAATTCAATCTGCGACTTTTTCGCATATTTATACTTTAAGCATCTAAACAAAAAAGTCAACTATTACGTCTTGCTTTATTCTAGAAAAACGCTAGCAAACAAAACAAATAATCCACAAAATTCATGCACAATCGTGCAACATACACAAAAACATTGTATTATATAGGTCATATGGCAAATTCGAACAAACAAAAAAACACGTTGCAACCAACGTCAAAATACACAAAGAACACAAGAACCCTAGTCACCATACTAGCCGGAATCATTCTCTGTTTGATTGTCTTCTTCATCATCCGTTTCTTTGGACCACAGTTTTCAACTCTATACCAAATGTTAAAACGTGGCGATGAACAAGAAATCGGTGCCTTCTTAAACCAACAAGGCCAATGGAAAGGCATGTTGTCACTCTACATGATTTCGATTCTACAAGTCGTATCCATCGTGATTCCAGGAATCGCAATTCAAATTGCCGGTGGACTTATCTACGGTGGCTGGAAGTCTTTCCTTATGTGTTATACCGGCTTCGTCTCTGGAAACATCCTTGTCTTCATCTTTGCCCGCCGCATCGGAAATCGTTTCTTAGATATCCTTGGCTATAAAGACAAAGAAAACTGGTTAACCTCCAAAATCAACACCAACAACCCAATCTTCGTTCTTGGAATGGCATGTCTTGTCCCAGGTGTACCAAACGGAATCATTCCTTACATCGCCGCAAGAACTTCCATCACAAGAAAAGAATTCGCAATGGCCATCGCTTGTTCCTCATGGATTCAAATCCTATGTAACTGTCTTGCAGGACACTACATCATCCGTGGAAACTGGCTCGTAACCGGCCTTGCCTTCGGATTACAAATCGCTTTGATTGTATTTGTTTCCTGCAAACGAGAAGCCGTTATGAAATGGCTCAACCTAGAATTACCAATGCACAAAGATCTGTAAACAACATGCAGATCTTTTTCTTTGTCCTTCAACCTTTCTAAGCGTGCTATAATCAAACACGTGAAAAGAGGTATTTATGACGCAAACAATCAATGAACAATTAGTAACATTTTTAAATGAAAGTATGACTTGTTTCCACGCAGTACACAATATGAAACAACGCTTACTCAAAGAAAACTATATCGAACTATCAGAAGGAACAACATGGAACCTAGAAGAAGGAAAAGGCTACTTCGTAACGCGAAACAACTCTTCCATCATCGCCTGGAACATGGCTTGTAAAAACTACACAAGCTTCCACCTTGTATCAAGCCACTCAGATTCTCCATGTTTCAAAGTAAAAGACAACCCAGAAATCGTAAAAGATGGCTATGTGAAACTAAACACCGAACGCTATGGCGGAATGTTAATGAACCCATGGTTCGACCGTCCACTCTCCGTAGCTGGTAGAGTCATTGTCAAAGAAGGAAACTCCTTCCAAACAAAACTCGTAAACATCGACAAAGACTACCTCATCACCCCAAGTGTAGCCCCACATTTAAACCGCAACGCCAATAACGGCTTTGTCTATAACGCCCAAGTCGACCTTCTACCAATCCTAGGCTCGGAAGATTGCAAAGGCCTCTTCCAAAAACAAATCGCTGAATATGCAAACGTAAACGAAGACTCCATTCTAGCAAGTGACCTCTTTGTTTACCCGCGAGACAAAGGCTCTATTTGGGGTGCAAATAACGAATACATCTCAAGCCCAAGACTCGATGACCTACAATGTGCATTCGCAAGTCTTAACGCCCTATTACAAGCAACACCAACCACATCGATCCCAGTATTTGTATGCTTTGATAATGAAGAAGTAGGCTCCCTAACAAAACAAGGTGCAGATTCCACCTTCCTAAAAGACACCCTACTCCGCATCAACAATGCTTGTAACAAAACCCAAGAAGACTTCCACACAACCCTAGCTTCTAGCTTTATGGTATCGGCAGATAACGCCCATGCAATTCATCCAAACCATGGTGAAATGCACGACCCAATCAACCACCCACAAATGAACAAAGGCATCGTCATCAAACACAATGCCAACCAAAAATACACAACCGACGCACTCTCATGTGCCATCTTCAAAGACATTTGCGCCAAAGCAAACGTTCCAACCCAAACCTTCGTCAACCGTTCTGACGCTCCAGGTGGTTCTACTCTTGGAAATATCTCCAATGCCCACGTCTCCTTAAACTGTGTTGACATCGGCCTTGCCCAACTTGCCATGCATTCAACCTATGAAACAGCTGGCGCAAAAGACACCGAATACCTCATCAAAGCCCTAACAGCGTATTATTCTTCAAGTCTTAAAATGCAGGATGCATACACATACAACCTTGATTAACAAGGTTCCTTATGATTAAATAAGTACATGCAATGAATAAGTGCGAAAAACAAGAAAAAACCTTTCTAGAAAAGAGAACTAGGGCATGGTGAAATCCTAGTAGAAAGCCCTTGTTTGTGGAACTTAGGAGCATACTATCAATTGATACGGTCGGCCCGTTATCCCAAACAAGAAGATCCAAACCATTTGGATAAGTCGGGTGGCACCGCGCATACACAAATCATGCGTCCCTTCATTTTTTGAAGCGGACGTTTTTTATTTGAAAAGGAGTAAACACTATGACAAAGAAAAGAATGTTATCAGGAATCAAACCAACAGGACAATTAACCCTTGGAAACTACATCGGCGCTTTAAGCAAATTCGTCGACTACCAAGACGAATACGAAATGATTGCCTTCATCGCCAATCTACACTGCATCACAAACCCACAAGACCCAGAAGAACTACACAAAAACCTCAAAGACTGTGTCGCTATGTACTTAGCATGTGGTCTAGATCCAAACAAGGCAACCATCTTCCTACAATCCGACATCATGGAACATGCCCAACTCGGATATATCATGTGCTGTCATACCTACATGGGTGAATTAAACCGTATGACACAATTCAAAGACAAATGTGCAAAAGGTGAAAAGAACCTAACCGGAGGACTCTACACATACCCATCCCTCATGGCTGCCGACATCCTTCTATACGATCCTGACTTCGTACCAGTTGGTGAAGACCAAAAACAACACGTTGAACTCACAAGAGACCTTGCAAACCGTTTTAACAACCGTTACAAAGACCTCTTCAAAGTTCCAACACCACTCGTCCCAAAAGTCGGAGCTCGCATCATGTCCCTCAGCGACCCAACAAAGAAAATGAGCAAATCCGAAGAATCCAACAAAGGATGCATCTACTTACTAGATACTCCAAAACAAGCACGCAAAAAGATCATGTCAGCCGTTACGGACTCGCTTAACCAAGTCAAATACGACCCAGAAAACCAACCAGGTGTATCGAACCTTATGCAAATCATGTCTTCTCTAACCAACAAATCCATGGAACAAATCGAAGAAGAATATGCAGGCAAAGGTTATGGTGACTTCAAACGTGGTGTAGCGGATGTCGTTGTGGAACGCCTTGAAGAAATTCAAAGCAAATACAACGAAATCATCAACTCCAACCTCATCGAAGAAACTCTTGCCGAAGGTGCACGCAAAGCTTCAAGCATTGCAAAACCAAAGCTACAACTTGTACAACAACGCTTAGGCATGGAAATCATTCGTTAATTGACAAACGTCAAAAAACGACTAAACTAAAAACAGGAAATGAATGTCTTCCTTGGTGCAAACCTAAACCGCGATTCAAAGCTGATGACTTCTACGAAACATTTTTTCGTAGTCCATCAGCTTTTTATTTAGAAAGAAGGAAAAACAATGTTACTATCAATTGCAATGATTTACGTACTCGGATTAACCCTATCCACAGTCTTCAAAAAACTCAACCTACCAGGACTCATCGGTTACTTATTAGCCGGAATTCTACTTGGACCATACGGCTTCAAACTCTTAGATCCAAACATATTACAAATCTCAAGTGACCTAAGAAAAATAGCCCTCATCATCATTCTTTTAAAAGCCGGCCTCTCTTTAAACCTCGACGATTTAAAAAAAGTAGGACGTCCCGCGTTCCTACTCTCCTTCCTACCAGCAAGCTTTGAAATATTAGCCTATAGCCTCATCGCCCCCTACATTCTGCACATATCAACCCTAGATGCCTTAATCCTAGGATCTGTTCTATCCGCCGTATCTCCAGCCGTAGTCGTACCAAAGATGGTACAACTCATTGAATCAGGACATGGAAAAGATAAACAAATCCCACAAATGATCTTAGCCGGCTCTAGCTTAGACGATGTCTTTGTCATTGTCTTATTCTCCACATTTACATCCATGGCAATAAGCGGAACTTTTAACGCCATTGACCTAGTCCACATTCCATTAGAAATCATTCTTGGTATCACATTTGGAATCGTAACTGGCCTTGCCTTCACCAAATTCTTCAACAACACAAAACTTGATACCACTACAAAAGTCATTCTTCTATTAGCCATTTCCTTTGCCCTATCTGAACTTGAACAACTTCTCAAACAAACCATTCCGTTCTCAAGTCTATTAGCCATTATGACAATGGGCATGACCTTACGCGCAAAACAAGCAAACACCCAACCTCTTTCACAAGCCTTCTCCAAACTTTGGATCGGTGCACAAGTCTTACTCTTTGTCTTAGTCGGTGCAGCAGTGGATATCAACTACACCCTACAAGCCGGATGGAATGCAGTACTCATGATCTTCATCGCCCTTGCCATTCGTTCCATCGGTGTCTTCTTAGCCTTACTTCATACCAACCTCAACACCAAAGAACGCCTCTTCACCATCATCGCCTATCTTCCAAAAGCTACCGTTCAAGCAGCCATTGGTGGTGTTCCACTTGCAATGGGCTTACCTTGTGGACAAATCGTATTATCCCTAGCCGTTGTTGCCATCCTAATCACCGCCCCACTTGGTGCCTTAGGGATGGACCTTACCTACCAAACTTTCTTATCTCATAGCAAATCCTAATACAAAACATCCAAAAACAATGTAAACTATAGGAAAGAGAAAACGAGGTAACGTATGATTCCATATATTGAAAGAGTCTTTGAACAAACAAAGCAAAGAAACCCAAATGAACCAGAATTCCTACAGACCGTAGAAGAAGTTCTAACTAGCTTAGAACCCCTCTTAGAAAAGCATCCAGAATACGAACAATACAGCATTCTAGAACGCATCGTTGAACCAGAACGCGTCATTGAATTCCGTGTCGCTTGGCTAGATGACAACAACAAAGTCCAAGTAAATAGAGGCTACCGTGTTCAATTCAACGGTGCCCTTGGCCCATACAAAGGTGGCCTACGGTTCCACCCAACGGTAAATCGTTCCATTCTAAAGTTTTTAGGCTTTGAACAAATCTTCAAAAACGCCCTAACCACCCTCCCGATTGGCGGTGGAAAAGGCGGCAGTGACTTTGATCCAAAAGGCAAATCCGATACCGAAATCATGCGCTTTACACAAGCCTACATGAGCGAACTCTACCGCCACATTGGACCAAACACCGACGTACCAGCCGGAGATATTGGAGTTGGTGCAAGAGAAATCGGCTACCTATACGGCCAATACAGAAGACTTCGGAACGCCTATGAAAATGGTGTACTAACAGGAAAACCAGCCCTTATGGGAGGATCGATCCTACGCCCAGAAGCTACTGGCTATGGCGCTCTTTACTTCACACAGGAAATCTTCCAGCACGAAAACGACAACATCCAAGGCAAGACCTTTGCCCTATCAGGATATGGAAACGTTGCTTGGGGTGCCGCAAAAAAGATTGCCGAACTCGGTGGAAAAGCAGTCACCATCTCCGGTCATAACGGCTTTGTGTATGACCCAGATGGAATTACAACAAAAGAAAAACTCGATTATCTATTAGAGATTCGTTCCAGCAAACATCCAAATGTCAAAATGTATGCCGAACGTTTCCACTGTGAATTCTTTGAAGGACAAAAACCATGGACCATCAAAGCCGATGTATACATGCCATGTGCTACGCAAAACGAAGTCGACCTAGAGGACGCAAAACAGATTGTAGAACACAACGCAAAGTACTACATCGAAGTTTCTAACATGCCAACTACCAAAGACGCCCTTGCTTACATACAAGCAAACAACGTCATCGTCGCACCAGCCAAAGCAGCCAATGCCGGAGGTGTTGCCGTATCGGCATTAGAAATGTCACAAAACTCCATGCGCTATGCTTGGAGCGAAGAAGAAGTCGATGAAAAACTAAAAGCAATTATGAAAGAAATCTACAATGCGGCAGAACAAGCAGCCACAACCTACAACCTTGGATACAACCTCGTTCAAGGCGCAAACCTTGCAGGCTTTGAAAAAGTAGCAAACGCTATGATTCAACAAGGCGTATTCTAAAAACACAAAACAGGAGTCCAAAAAGGCTCCTGTTTTTTAACGATTAACGACCAGCAACACGACGTGCTAGTTCATGGTCGGCGCTCATCTTAGCACTTATCGAATCTCCAGCAAGTGTAAACAAATCAACGATCTCACGCGCAACCGCTTCCTCTTCGATTTGTTCCTGGATGAATTGGTGCATAAAGATTTCTGTCGCATAGTCACGATTTTCCTTCGCAACATCATGAATACGGTAAATACGTTCCGTTACCTTCTTCTCATGTTCTAAGACAACCTTCGCAACCTCAAGAGGATTCAACTCCTTAAATTGTTCCACCTTGATATCCTGTAAAGCAGGAGCGAAATCACGCTTATGCATGAAATCAATAAACATCTGCGCATGTTCTAACTCCTCTTTGTAGTGGTCTGCTAACCACTTTGCATAGCCTTTGTAATTTGCTTGATCCATTGCAAGCGACAAAGACAAATAAATGTAGCCTGAATACTGTTCAAAGTTAATTTGATCATTCAAAGCCTGAATTACGTTTTCCATTACTTATCCTCCATCTACCAATACTGTAGTACGCAACCACAATTCTCTCAAGCCAAATGACCACACAAAAGAGCCTAGGACCACCTAGACTCTTCCATGACTATTCGTACTTCGAACGCTTCACAAGTACAAAACCAATACAAGCAAGCATACCAATCAGTACAACACTGTATACACCTACATGCAAGTCATCACTTGTCTTAGGAATAATACTACTCGAAGCATGATTCGTAACAACCGTAGAATCCTTCTTCATTGGTGCACTACCACTTGTCATATTGCTAGATGGTTTACCACTCGCAGATGGATTTGGCTTATTACCACCACTCACAGGAGGCTTACTTGATACAACAGCACTGCTGTCTTTCTTGACTGTGATATTCACAGCTTTTGAAACCTTTGCCCCATTGTCTAATGCTACCTCATAGACAACCATGTAAGTTCCTTCTTTGTTTGTATTCACTGGATTACTCTTTACATTTGCTAACGTTAATGCAATTGCCTTGCCATCCCCATCAACAGCACTTACACCATCAAGTGGATTAAACATAGATCCAGCCATAATCGTACGATCATTTGCATGAATCGTTGGCAACTTCATAATCATAGCCGCATTCTTCGCAAACACCCAGTTACCAATGACATGCACATTAGAAGTAGGAATTGTAACCATTCCATCCTTCACCATAACAGCCATACCATTTTCATCTACTGCCGTTACCGTATCCAATGTCCAAACACCATCATTCTTAGGATCTTTTACCATTACGCCCTTATCATATGGCAATTTCACCATTTCATTCATTGTCTTTTGGTTTGCCGGAATCAATTGCATATCATTGAATGCTTCAACAGCCTTCGTAATTTCTTCCGGTAACATATTTGGTGTTCCATTCTTCATTGTAATCTTATTCTCAAAGGAAACACCATGTGGGTTAGCCACAAATTCAAACACTACATCTACGACAACATCATGATCAACACCCTTAATCGTATTTGTCGCATCTAACGTAACTTCTTTGCCATCCTTCATAACAAGAACAGACTTCACAATCCATAATCCATCCATGTCCTTAGCGGGATAAGTCGCATTTACTTTATAAGGCAACACTACATCAGCATTTAATTTAACAGCCATGTGTTTCGCATTAAAGTCTGTTACTGCCTTACTTAAATCTTCATCTTGTTTTGCACCTTCAAACACCGGTTTCAATTCCACCTTGAAAGTGTTTTCTGCTTGATAACGCCATACAGCCTTTACAACAACATCATCATTTGGAAGTACAATGTTTCTCTTATCCACAACCTGAACAACATCACCTGTCATGTCCTTCTTGTGTGCTTCGTATGAATCTAACACCCATGCACCATCCACCAAAGGAACACGATCACCTACAGCATACGGCAATTCCACTTTTTGACCCATTAACTTCTGATTCGCAACGTCATTTTGTTCAAGGTTAAACATTGTTTCTTTATTATTCACTACTGGACTAGGACCAGTTGGACCATTTGGATCTTTTATATACTCATTTGTCCATGTCACTTTACGAGGAATCTTATTCACATCCCACTCACCAGTAACACTCACATTACCATCAAGATTCATGATCTTATTATCGCCAGTCAATTGAACTGCAACACCATTCTTCATCGCCTTCAACGACTTCAACATCAAATTCGCATCCAATGTAGGATTATACACCACATCACCTTCTTTATGAGGAAGTGTCACATCCTTACCTTCGATTACAGTGGCATTATCTTTATTAAAGTCATCTCTGACCTTCTTAATTTCATTCGTTAACTGATCATCTGGCGTATAAGTAAGATCCACTTTATACTTCTTAACTTCCACAAAGTTCCAAATAGCCTTCACTTCCACAACAGCAGCAGGCATCACAAAGCGATTATCATTCACAACGACATTGTTGTTATGCTCATCCTTTGCTTCATAGCCTTCTAACACCCATTTCCCTACATCTGGAACCACTTCTTCTTTTGGCAATGGATAAGGCAATTCCACCGTTTCATTCTCTGCATATACACGGTCTTCATTGTACTTATCTACAAAGTCTTGAATTTCTGGTGGCAACGTATACTTTGGATCAACCCCAGGCTTCACAACATTTTCGACATGAACACCATATTTGTCTTCGTTAAATTCAAGCCTTAATAGAATCTCAACGTCCGACGTAAGATCTGCAATCTTGTTATCTGCTGTTATAGGAATTTTAACTCCATGATTCTCAATACTTACACTCTTAATGCTCCAAAGACCATTCACAATTTTTTGCCCATTATGTCTTGTTCCAGGTAATGTCTTTCCAGCTTTAAAATCATCCGGAATAGTAACTTCGCTATGAATCGGAAGATTTCTATGGGCGAGATCAAACTTTTCTGTCAACGGAAGGAATGCATCCGATGCTGTATCTATTTTTGCATTTACACTAAACGTTGTTGGATCGTCTTCTTCACCAATCGTCAAACGCAATTCACCAACTGGTGCATCGTTTTCTACTAGACTCGTCATTCCATTGCCGTTTTGAGCCAAGTCTAAGGTCTTACCATTTGGAAGCTTCCAAACATTCTTCTTACCAGGGCTAGCTTTCTTAGTAATCACTGGCAATGTATACGCATCATCTTTATGCCAATGACCTTTCGCATCCATTTCAAAACGTGCATCCAAACCATATAACTTCTTCACACGATCTTCATGATCCCCATGGTCAAACACAACATCCAAAGGATATGTGATACGAGAATTCTTCTTCATCTCTTGTAAACGTGTTTGATCCACTCCGGTATACATATTCACATCATTTAACACAACAATCGGAGATCTCGAATTCATATGATCATGCGCATTAAATGCATGAATATCATACTGATTAAACACATTTGGATCCGTCGTTTTCACTAAGAATGTTGCACCAACTGATCCGTTATCCCCAGCAAAAGGATTCTCCGCCATTTTAGTGACAGAAGCTGGAATAATGATATTTCCACCTTTTAATAAGTAGTTATTTAACGGGTTAATCCAACCACCTAGAGATGATTCTCCCAATTCTTCAATCCCATCTGGTAGTTCATACGCAATTTCATTGTCGTCAATTGGCTCTCTCGCTCCAATAAATCGAAGATTTTGAGAATGAGTACTACTCCAAACACTATATTTGTCTATCATTTTTATAGTTGTTGGAAGAATTATCACCTCGGCACCACTATGTACAAATGCTGCTTCAAAAATATGTTCTACCTTCGTTTTTGATAAATCAATACGCTTAAGAAGTGCATTCTCATTAAATGCTCTTTCCTGAATTTCAACCAAATTTACAGCATTTGAAAAATCTATCTCTGAGATGAGATGACCTACTTTACGGTTATCTTTCTTTGTCGCATCGCCTTTTACGTAGCCAGAGGCGCCATTAGTGATAATCGCCCCTTCATCAAAAGCAACTTCACCTATTGTAATCGTAGATTCTGGGACAACTAATTTCACAAATTGAACATTTTGGTCAAAGATATTTGTTTGAGCCCACTCTGCGTCTACACCGATCAATACTTCTTGTTTATCCGCATCTTTCCACAATAATGCTTCTTCTGGAATTTCTAATGGATGGTCTTCATCCATCCCATTCCCATTTCCTACAGCTAACAATACTGGTGCAACTCGTAACATTGCATCTTCATCATCAACTTGATCAGCAGTTTGATTTTCTGCAGGTTGTTTCTCTGTCAAAGTAGTATCTACTACCGTTGTCGTTTCCCCTTCTAATCCATTTGTTACTTGCATACTAAGTGCTAAAACACCCACTAGAACCATGGACAGCAGTTTCTTCATAAACAATCTCCTTTCGCTTAATCACTTCAAGAAATCACACCTTGCATACACCGACTAACCCTACTTCAGAAAGCAATAAAAACCGCATAGGAATCGTCATGTATACAACGCAACTGAAATATAGCACTCCCTATTGTGAATTTTCTTCACATGTAACAACTGGTGATATTTGTGATACAAATTAACATGCAATACGTTAACTACATTCTTATAATTGATATACCACCACATATATTACGTTGTATCAATTACGAATCGTTAAAAAGAAAGGAAATGATGCAGTATGATGCGCATTTGTATATGCGATGATTCACTCAACGACATTGAACAATTAACACAAGTGATCTATGCCCAATACCAATCCACCACCATACAACTCGCCATTTATCACAGTACCAAAACACTCTTGTTCGAATACCAAGCAAACCCAAACCTCCATGACCTAATTATCATGGACCAAATGTACGCCGATACAGACGGAATAAAAGCCGCCAATCAATTACGACAAGACGGCTATCACGGGGACTTCATCTTCCTAACCACCCACAAAGACAATTGCTTAGAGTGCTTTGAATGTAAACCTCTCGCCTACATCCTCAAACAGACAAATTACGCCACCAAATTAAAACAAGCCCTAGCAACCTCTTATACAAACACAACCAAGCGACACAAAGAATCCATAATTATTACAAACAACGGAGAAACACACTGGATCTTTAAGTCCGATATTATATACATTGAATCGGAAGGACGAAAAATTAACATCGTCACCGACCAAAATGAAACCTTCACTTGTTACAAGACGATGGACCAAACTCTAAAACACCTCGAAGAACCTAACTTCCTAAGAGTCCATAAATCCTTTATCATTAACACCAACTACATCAAAGCCATTCACAACAACAATATTCAAATGGCAAATAAACACGAAGTCCCGATTGGAAGAAGCTACCTCAAACCAATGCACGCCCTACTCAAAAAAGCAATCCAATCGACATACGTTCTATAAAAAAAGCTCAAGACACAACCTCTTGAGCTTTTCCTATTAACGCCTTCTTTAAACACTGTTCCACATGACCATCCATCAAGAAAGCCAAACGATAAATCCTCTCACTCGCTTTCCCATGAAGACCATGCTTAATCCACTGCATCATCATCTCCGTAAGAGCACACTGATAGAAATAGATAATCAAATCCACGTCCTCTTCTAAGACACTTTTACAATGCGTCTTTTGCAACACATAGCTTTGTACAACAACCTTAGATACCGCAAACAAATACTCTTCCAAAGCCTCACGCTTCAAAGAATCATACACATGATTAATCGCAACCTTATTCTCAATAACTAACGATATTGCCTTTTCAAACGACTGCGCAAATCCTTGTGTCGCATCAATCTCATTTACAACCTTTTCCACATGAGACCGAAACACTTCTGTAAGCACACTATAAATATCGTCAAAGTAATAATAAAACGTATTCCGATTAATACTACATTCCTTACACAAAGCAGTAATCGTAATCTTATTCAATTCTCGTTCATTCAAATCCTTTAAAAACGTATCCACAATCAACTTCTTCGTCTTCATGCTGTACCCTTCCTTTTCTAGACTATATCAAAATTACAACCAAGAAGAAATTAAATAAAGAAGCGGTCCAACTACAGCCGTCACCACAATCACAACAATCGGTGACACATTTGTTTTCTGTAACACACACAAACAAATACCAAACAAGCACAACTCAATCCACTTAATCGACCCACTACTTGTAAATACAGCCATCATCACTAACACAACAGCAGCCTTTGCAATCATCGCTACAACAGCTGGTCTTAACTTCTTCAACACTTCCTTCACAAAATCCAACTCTTTGTACTTCTTATAAACATACGCAAGTAGTAATACAATCAATAACGATGGCAATATACATCCAAACGTACAAATAAGCGCCCCTTGTATACCTGCAATACGCAATCCAGTAAACGTCGCTGCATTCAACATATTCGGACCAGGTGTCATTTCCGAAATCGTCTGTAAATCCGCAAACTGAGAAAGCGTCAACCAACCCTTTTCTTCCACAACCAAACGCTGAATAACCGGCATTGCCGCATAGCCTCCACCAAACGACAATGCCCCAATTTGCACAAACACCAAAAACAACTCAACATAAATCATAATTGTTTCCTCTTACGCAAACACGACACAACACCAAGCAAAATACAAAATAACACAACATGCACAACCGACACCTTAAAAAAGTACGTCAACACAAACGCCACCACAAGTAATAACACCGCATACAAGTCCTTACTCTTAATGACATCCTTACTCATATTCAACACAACATTCACAATCACCGCCGCAACTGCAGCACGGGTTGTAACTAACATTAATTCAAACACCGCATTCCCAATCAATAGATCATAGAAATACGCAGCTAAGCCAATAATAAACAAAGGCGGAATCACCACTCCAACAACACTGACCAAAGCACCCTTTAACCCAAGCAAAGAATACCCAAGCATAATCGACCCATTAATCGCCAATGCTCCAGGAGCAGACTGGGCAATTGCCACAAGATCTAACACATCATCTTGTTCTAGCCAATGCAACTGCTGAACAAAACGCTCTTGCATCAAAGTCACCATCACATAGCCACCACCAAAGGTAAAACAAGAAATGACAAACATCTCTTTAAATAGCGCCCACAAAGAAACCTTCTTCAAACAAACCACCCCTTTAAACCAAGGAATTATAACATAAAAAAAAGCACCTAATCATAGGTACTTGATTTACAAATGGCTGGGGTAGCGTGACTCGAACACGCGAGTGAGGGAGTCAAAGTCCCTTGCCTTACCGCTTGGCTATACCCCAATTGCTCACTTATAATACACCCTACCAACCAATCACGCAACACTTTCTTACAACTTTTTCAAACCAATTCCATAAAAAAACAAAAATTAAACCATCATTACGCAATAATTTCCGATATAAAAAAATTAAATTAATTTCTTCACAAAAGCATCCCACTACCAAAACCACCAAAAATCCACTATATTTTTCTTAAGAAAAGGAGAAAACTTATGAACTTCAAACAAGAAATCGTCTTCTACCTCGAAGATGAAACAGAACGCTACGCAAGAATCGTCCTACAAGTCGAAGACAACCACGTCTTCAACATCGTACACACATACGTATCTGACTCACACCGTGGAGAAGGCTTAGCAGGCAAACTCATGGAACAAGCCATCGCCTTCGTAAACACCCACCACGCCAAACTAAAAGCCGATTGTTCCTACGCAAAACACTACTGTGAAAAACACAATATTGAAACCGTAGAAGAATCCAAAAACGCATGTTCCCTAAAGCATGCCAAAGAAGACTAACGAAAAAGGACAACGCGTCCTTTTTTGCTATAATATGGAAAAAGAGGTACTTATGACAAAAATAGCACTCATTACAGGCGCCTCGAGTGGCCTAGGACAAGAATTTGTCAAACAACTCGATACCGACAACGAAGTCGAAGAATTCTACGTCATCGCTCGTCGCAAAGATCGACTCTTACAACTTCAACGCTACACAAAGAAACCCGTCATCGCAATACCACTAGACTTAACCGACATCAACTCCATCTACCACCTAGAACACCTATTAAAAACCAACAACGTAACCATCACCGTCCTCATCGTTGCTGCAGGTCTTGGAAAGATTGGAAAAACAAACCACCTATCCCTCAAAGACACAAACACCATGATCGACCTCAACGTAAAAGCCGCAGTAGATACCACCCTCATCGCCTTACCATACATGCAAAAAGGCGCAAGAATCATTGAAATCGCCTCCGTAGCCGGCATGAACCCAATGCCATACTTCAACATCTACGCCGCTTCAAAAGCCTTCCTCATAAGCTTCTCAAAAGCCCTACACTACGAACTACAAAAAGATGGCATCAAAGTCACATGCCTTTGTCCTTACTGGGTAAAAGACACCGAATTTATTCAAACCGCATCCACCACAAACAAACATCGCTACACCAATTACACACTTGCAACCTATAAGAAAAACGTCGTCAAAAAAGCCCTCAAAGACCTAAACCACAACAAATACATGTCCACACCAAGCATCGTCGCAAGTCTTACAAACGTCTTATCAAACCTTGTACCAGATCCGATTATCATGAAGATCTTAGACACCTATTCCAAACTCTAAAGGCAGAAATGCCTTTTTTTTATTAAAAAAAGGTCTGCCTAAGCAAACCATTTCAAACCTTAAAAGAATAAAGCCTCAATCATCTTCATCGCATCTTCCTTTGTAAGATCTGCATTCATGCGATACACAAGAACACCCTCTACAAGGATTAACAACGAACGAACACGCCCATCCGTAATATCCGGTTCAACCGATTGCACCATACTACGAATTGCTCTACGCCACTGGTCATAAATCTCATCAACCACGACCTTCACCCGCTCATCATATGCACCTAAGACATAAATCTGTAAATACAAAAGCGACGCAATGTTATTTGGATCCAAATCAAAGAACTTACCAACCATCAACTCGTACATTTCCTTACGCGTCAAATTCTCTTCTTTGATTCGTTGTGCAATCTGCATGTACCCATCACTATACAAATTCGCTACAATCTTCGCATACGCACAAACAATCTCATCTCGATTGGCAAAATACAAGAAAATCTTCGAATGAGAAATCCCTGCTTCCTTTGCAATCGCGCGCACTGTAACCTTATCCATTGGACTCTTTAAAACACAACGTTCAAACGCGTCCAGGATGGCCTTCTTTTCTTCTTCGACATTTACAACCTTTGGCATATAGTTCCTCTTTTCTTTTTCGTAGTTACTACATATATATCTATTGCGTTTTTGCGCGTTAACTATAACATATTTTCCACATCATGAAACCAAAAATCACAAATAAACTTTACATAGACATACATTTCAACACCTACATCTATTATAAACGACAAATTACCAAAAACTTCACAAGCATTTATAACTTTGACGATTCAGCTTATCTTTTCGCTCAAAAAACAAGATAAACCCTTAAAACCTATTCCAATTTTACACCTCCAACGTAAACTCCATGCAAAACAAATAGAAAAAGAGCCAGATTTCTCTAGCTCCAAACCTTAAATATTTTCGACTTCAATCTCGCTACCAGCACGATCATCGTCCGTCTCTGCTTCGATTTCCTTAATGATACACTCATCACCCGTCACAAGATACGTATTCTTACTCCGGCAATACGGACACTCAATCCCATGTTTCACCGTCGCATACGTCTTCTGACAATCATCACAGAACGTAACCGCCTCAATCTTCTCTAACACCAAAGTCGATTCACAAAGACAATCATGCTTCTTCTTAAACCAATCCCAGCAGTCAACGAAATAATCCGTCATAATCCCAGACACTTCCCCAACCTGCAAGGTAACCTTACCAAGCTTCGAAATATTCTGTTCCTCACACACATCCGTCAACGTCTGCACCATATGTGTAATAATACCTAATTCATGCATACTATACCCTCCAATTCAATTAGCCTTGAAACGCCTTAACTTTATTCAAGAAATACGCTTCAAGCGCATCCATTCCTTCACCAGTCTTCGCTGATACAAAGAAAATCTCAATATCTGGATTCAAACGCTTCACACGCTTCTTACAAGCCTCCACGTCAAAATCAAAATACGGTAACGCATCTACCTTAGACACAACAAGCACATCCGCCTTACTAAACATCAGTGGATACTTAAGAGGCTTATCATCTCCTTCTGGAACCGAAAGAATCATCACATCCTTCACCGCCCCCGTATCAAACTCCGCCGGACAAATCAAATTTCCAACATTTTCCAAGAATGCTAAGTCAACATCCTCAAGACCCATCTCCTCTAAGCCTCGACGCGTCATACCCGCATCCATATGACACATACCATCCGTATGTACCTGAATTGCCTTTGCCCCTAAAGCTTCAATTCGTTCTGCATCAACAGCCGATTCAATATCCGCTTCCAATACCGCAATCTTCAAACGATCATGCAAATCACGAATCACCTTCGACAACAGTGTCGTCTTTCCAGACCCTGGAGAAGACATAATGTTCACTAAGAACACACCCTTCTCTTTCAACAATTCTCTTAAACGATCCGCATCACGATCATTACTCGCCGTAACACTCGCCTTTAACTCAATGACTTTCAAAGCGTAGCCCTCCAATCTTCAATCCGTTTCACAAGCTCATCAATCCAAGCATCAAAATTCTCACCTGTCTTACTTGAAACCGGAATCATAACCGATTCCCCATTCAACTTCGTAACACGTTCCTTACATGCCTCAAAGTCAAAATCAAAAATCGGACACACATCAATCTTATTAATCAAAACAACATCACTCACCGTAAACATCAACGGATACTTCAGTGGCTTATCATCCCCTTCTGGAACCGAAAGAATCATCAACGACAAATTCGCCCCAATATCAAACTCCGCCGGACATACTAAGTTTCCAACATTCTCCAAGAAAACCAAATCAAGCCCCTCAAAGCCCATCTTCACAAGCCCACGATGCGTCATATCCGCATCCATATGGCACGCACCACCAGTATGCAACTGAATGACCTTCGCACCCGTTTCGGCAATCGTCTTCGCATCCACATCGCTATCCACATCAGCTTCCATAACACCAATCTTATAACGATCCTTCAACGCATTAATCGTACGCACCAAAGTCGTTGTCTTCCCAGACCCTGGAGAAGACATCAAATTCACCAAGAACGTCTTCTGCGCATTCAATTCTTCACGCAATTGATTCGCCACAACATCATTATTCGAAGTCGCACGGACCTTCGTCTCGTACACTTCCACATTCAAATCTCTACTCATCGAATCCCCTTCACTTTCTAAACATAGTAAAATTGTACTTGTATTCACAACCATTCGCAAGTTAATTGACTGTATAAAAAAGATTGGCAAACGCCAATCCCTTATAAAACCTCAAGTACCTTATAGCCAAGAGATTCTACAACCGAAACAAGTTCCTCATTGCTTAAAGAATCCTCACAAAGAACACGCACTTCGCCACTCTTTGAACTCGCAACACAATCCGTAACACCAGCAAGCTTACAAAGCGCCTTTTGCACCTTCGCCTCACAATGACAACACATAATTCCTTCAACCATTAATTTCTTTTCCATATTTACTCTCCTTTTCGTACAACATAGTCTTCTTCTTCAATCACTCGTACAAGCTCATCCATGTTCACAGCATCCTTCATATACACATACACATTTCCACGTACATGATCGGCAATACAACGACTCACACCAGTAACACCCATAACCGCATCACAAACAGACTTCTCACAATGACTACACATCATACCATCCACCTGTAACACAACTTCTTTTTCTTTTTCAATTTCAATCAAAGACAAATCCATATCTTTACTCGTATACCGATATCGATCCACATCTAACTTAACACCATTCAACCGTAACGCATTACTTACAACCGTAACACTCGATAAACTCATCGCAAGCGCGCCAACCATCGGTGACATCTTCCAAGCCGTAACCCCAGCTGCCAATGGAATACATACCACATTATAGAAGAATGCCCAGAACAAATTCTCATGAATATTAACAAGTGTAGCTTTACTCAAACGAATCGCTTTCACAACATCCATCAAGTCCGACTTCATCAACACAACCTTCGCCGCATCCATCGCAATATCACTACCAGCACCAATCGCTACACCAATATCACTACTCGTTAACGCCAAGGCATCATTGATTCCATCCCCTACCATCATAACCTTACCCTGCTTCTTAAGACACTCAACCACTTCCATCTTTTCAACCGGCAACACATCTGACACAACACAATCCACACCAGCCATCTTACCAATCGCTTCCGCAGTCACCTTTGTATCTCCCGTAAGCATAACAACCTTCTTACCCATCTTCTGAATACTTGCAATCGCATCACGGGCATCACTACGAATCGTGTCCGCAACCCCAATCACACCAATCACAACACCATCACAACTAAAATACAAAGCCGTCTTGCCGCTTAATGCGAGCTCTTTTCCAAACGCTACATACTTATCATCCACACTTGCAACATCCTCAATAAAGGAAAGTTTTCCACCATAACACGTCTTACCACCAACAACCCCCTTTACACCAGAGCCAACAAGCACCTCAAACAACGAACACTCCAACAACGTACGACCTTCACAATACTTCACAATCGCCTTCGCTAATGGATGTTCACTCTTCTTTTCTAACGCATAAGCAACATCCAACAACGAATCTTCCCCATACACATCCACGACTTCAACATTTCCACAGGTAATCGTACCGGTCTTATCAAACACCACAACATCCACTTTCGACGCATTTTCTAACGCCTCAGATGTCTTAAACAACAACCCATTCTTCGCACCAACGCCATTTCCAACCATAATCGCAACTGGAGTAGCTAAACCTAAGGCACATGGACAAGAAATCACCAACACCGAAATCCCTCTTGCTAAGGCAAACCCTACATCCATCCCCTTCATAAGCCACACAACAACCGTCAATAAGGCAATACTTACAACACATGGAACAAACACTCCAGCTACACGATCGGCAATTCTTGCAATCGGTGCCTTCGTACTACTTGCTTGTTGTACAAGTTCAATCATCTTCGCAAGCGTCGTATCTTTACTAGCACTCGTTACAACACACTCTAAATACCCAGACGTATTCATCGTTCCCGCAAACACTTCATCATTCGCACTCTTTTCAACCGGAATCGATTCCCCCGTCAAACTCGACTCATCAACTGCACTACTACCCTTTACAACAACACCGTCCAAAGGAATACTACAACCAGCCTTCACAATAAAACGCTCACCAACCAACACATCCTCAACAAGCACTTGCACTTCTGCATCATCACGCAACACAACCGCCTTCTTAGGAGCTAAGTCCAATAACCCCCGTAATGCATCCGTTGTCTTACCCTTCGATCTTGCCTCTAAAAGCTTACCAATCGTAATTAGCGTAGGAATCATGGCCGCTGATTCAAAATACAAATCATGGTACATATGCAGCAAATTACCACCAGCAGTCATCTTCATCAATACCACAAACGAATACGCAAAGCTTACAAAACTTCCCATCGCAACAAGCGTATCCATGTTCATTGCCTTGTGTAATACACCTTTAAACCCATTCACAAAATACTTCTTATGAATCACTAACACCACAAAGCTTATCAGCATCTGTAAGATCCCTAAGCCAATATAATTCCCTTCTAAAAACCTAGGAACCACAAACCCAAACATCGAATAGCCCATCGATAAATACATAAGTACAACTAAAAAACCAAGCGAATACCATAACCGCAGCTTCAAAGAAGACGAACCATCGTCCAATACAACCGATTCAACTCCCTTAACCGATGCCTGATACCCCGCCTTTTCAACTGACGCAATTACCATCGCATCCTCAAATGACCCCTCTACTGCCATTTGATTCGTCAACAAGGAAACACTACACGAGGTAACCCCATCCACTTCCTTCACTGCCTTTTCAACCCGTGCAACACAAGCCGCACAACTCATTCCTCCAACAACAAACTGCTTCATAAAACCTCCAAACTACTTCATCAACTTCTGTAACACAAACACAAGCTCATCAATCGATTGCTCATCTCCTTGTTTTAAATCATTCACAACACAAGACTTCACATGTTCCTTCAGAAGTTCCTTATTAAAGCTATTCAACGCCGAATTCACCGCACTCACCTGTAACAAAATATCCGGGCAATACGCATCCTCTTCCACCATTCTTTGAATTCCCCGAATCTGCCCTTCTGCCTTCTTCAACCGATTCAACAGCTTCTTCTTTTCACTCTCATCGCGAATCTTAACGCGCTTACAACAATCTTTTTCCATATACAAATTATACCCCCCACCCGTATAATGTAAACACCAAAAAAGCAGTCAGACCAAGTCCAACTGCCTCATATTACCAAATACCAAGTACTTTCTGTAACACCAAACTCACACAGGTAATCCCCACAAAACAAGCACCACCTAATAGAATTGGTTTACCACCTGTCTTAACAAGCTTCACAATATCGGTATTCGTCCCAATCGCAGCCATCGCTAAGACAATAAAGAACTTACTCAATGTCTTAATCGGCGCAAACACCGCAGCACTTACACCATTCTTCAAGCAAACCGTCGTAATAATCGACGCCAATAAGAAATACAAAATAAAGAACGGGAAAATCTTTTTCAAATCAAACGTCGAAGCCCCATCCTTCTTCTGTTTCTTCGCTTGCATAATCGCTAACACCAACGTAATCGGAATAATCGCAAGCGTACGCGTCAACTTCACCGTAACCGCCTTATCCAATGTCGCACTTCCCAATAGGAACATACTATCCCAAGTCGAAGCCGCCGCCGTTACACTCGAAGTATCATTAATCGCCGTACCTGCAAAGATCCCAAACGCATCCCCACTTGTTGTACTAAACCCAATCAACTTCGCAAATGTAGGAAACACCAAAGCCGCTAACACATTGTAGAAGAAAATAACCGAAATCGCTTGCGCAACCTCTTCTTCATCCGCCTCAATCACAGGCGCCGTAGCCGCAATCGCAGATCCTCCACAAATAGAAGACCCAACCCCAACAAGCGTTGCAATCTTTGTTGGAATATGCATCACTTTCTTCAATACTGCCGCAATAATCAAAGACGTCGCAATGGTACAAACAATAATCGGCAAAGACTCTTTCCCGGTCTTCACAATGACACCTAGATTCAAACCAAACCCAAGCAAAATAACCGCCCACTGCAAAATCTTCTTCGACGTAAACTTAATTCCCTTTTCAAACTTGCTACGATCTTTAAGCACCTGTGCTACAACCATTCCAAGCAAAATCGAAATCACCGCTCCCCCAACAATTGGAAACAGCTTCCCTAAATACCAAGAAGGAATCGCAATGCATAAACAAAGCAAAATCCCCCATCCTTTTTCTTTCACAAAATTCATAACTACCTCACTATCGCAAAAAGTGTACCACAAAACAAACAATAAAAATAAATGATAGATATTTATACAACGATAAAAAATATTTATAATACAAAAAAGAAAAGAGGCAAAACCATGTTAGACTTTCGCATCCATACCTTCTTAGCCGTATGCAAATACAAAAACTACACACAAGCCGCAAAACACCTACACATCACACAACCTGCAGTCTCGCAACAAATCAAATATCTTGAAACCCTCTACAACACCAAACTATTCCACTACCAAGGAAAAACGCTCACCTTAACACCAAACGGTGAAAAACTTTTCCACAAAGCAACCGCCCTCGTCACCGACGAAATCCAATTTCAAAAAGAACTCCTACGACCACAAACCACAAACAAAACCTACAACCTCGGAGTAACCTATACGGTTGGTGAATACTTACTACCAAAACCACTCGCCACTTACCTAAACAACCACAACGACATCCAAATCAACCTCACAATGAAAAACACCGCCACCTTACAACAAGACCTCCTCGATGGAAAGATCCAGTTCGCCATCATCGAAGGCACGATAAACAACGACCTCTTCACTTCCCTAACCCTCACAAAAGAAAACTTCATCCCAATCGCATCTATCCACCACACATTCCAAACACCACTCCACCTTGCAAACCTCACAAACGAACACCTCATCCTTCGTGAACAAGGCTCCGGAACACGCGACATCTTAGAAAAAGCACTCGCCCTAAACAACCTCACACCAAACCACTTCCACAAAACTTCCTATATCGGATCTATGCCAACCATCGTTGAACTTATCAAACAAAACTACGGCATCACTTTCCTTTACGAATCCGCAGTCAAACATGAACTACACAAAACCATTCAAACAATCCCACTCAATGACTTCAACATCAAACACGACATATCTTTTATTTACATCAAAGATTCCTCCAACAAAGACCTCTACAATTCCATCTTCAACGACTTAAAAGAGGCTCTAAAAACCACCAACTGACAAAAGAAACAAGCACAAGTACCCCATAAGCATATTTTTATAGAAATTGCAACAAAAACTTGCAATTCA
>JAHHRC010000100.1 GCA_020026035.1 Erysipelotrichaceae bacterium
GTCATATGCATTTCTTCGGCAATGGATTGAATCATTTCTTCATCCTTTGGTAAGAATTCATGTAGAGGTGGGTCTAATAGACGAACTGTTACTGTCTTACCACGCATTTCTTCAAAGATGCCTTCGAAGTCATTTCTTTGCATTGGAAGAATCTTTGCAAGTGCTTCATTGCGTTGTTCAATTGTCTTAGAAACAATCATTTCACGCATTGCACGAATCTTTGTTTCATCAAAGAACATGTGTTCTGTACGAACTAAACCAATTCCTTCTGCACCAAATTCCAATGCACGTTTTGCATCACGTGGAGTATCGGCATTGGCACGAATCTTCAAATCTCTTCTTTCATCCGCCCATTGCATGAATGTTTCAAAGTTACCAGAGATTGTAGCTGGTACCGTCTTGATGATTCCATCATATACATTACCAGTTGATCCATCTAAGGAAATCATATCGCCTTCATGGAATGTCTTTCCAGCAACCTTGAAGACCTTATCTTCTTCACTAATGACAATATCTCCTGCACCTGATACACAGCAAGTTCCCATTCCACGTGCAACAACCGCAGCGTGAGATGTCATACCACCACGAACAGTTAGAATACCTTGCGCAACGTTCATACCTTCAATGTCTTCTGGAGAAGTTTCTAGACGAACAAGAATCACTTTCTTGCCATCTTCATGCCATACTTTTGCATCTTCTGCAGTAAATACAACATGACCACATGCAGCACCAGGAGAAGCTGGTAGACCATTTGTTAGAATGTCAGATTGTTTTGCCTTTAGATCTTTTTGATCAAATTGTGGGTGTAGCAAGTCATCTAATTGCTTTGGTTCAACCATCATAAGCGCTTCGTCTTTTGTGATTAAGCCTTCTTCCACCATATCAACCGCAACCTTTAAAGCAGCTGTTGCAGTACGCTTTGCATTACGTGTTTGTAACATGAACAATTTACCATGTTCAATTGTAAATTCCATGTCTTGCATATTGTGGTAATGATGTTCTAAGATATCGCAAATCTTAACAAACTCTGCATACGCTTCTGGCATTTCATCCGCAAGCTTGGAGATTTCTTCTGGAGTACGAATACCCGCTACAACGTCTTCTCCTTGGGCGTTCATTAAGAATTCACCAAACAACTTGTTTTCACCAGTTGCTGGGTTTCTACTAAAGGCAACACCTGTACCACAGTCATCACCCATATTACCAAACACCATTTCCATGATATTTACAGCTGTACCCCAACTATTTGGGATATCATTCATGCGACGATAGAAGATCGCACGTTCATTATTCCAAGATTTAAATACCGCTTCAATCGAGCGCGCTAATTGTTCTTTTGGATCTTGTGGGAAGTCTTCTTTTAGATTTTCTTTGTAGAAGGCTTTGAATAGAACTGTTAGTTCTTCCATGTCATCCGCAGTTAGATCAATGTCTGCTTTGACATTCTTCTTTTCCTTGATTTCATCAATGATTTCTTCAAACTTTGCTTTGTTTAGACCCATTACAACGTCTGAGAACATTTGAATGAATCTTCTGTAGGAATCGTATGCGAAACGTTTATTTCCTGTTTTTTCTTCAACGACTTTTACAACATCATCGTTCATACCAAGATTCAAAATCGTATCCATCATACCTGGCATACTTGCACGAGCACCAGAACGAACAGACACAAGAAGTGGATTTTCAATGTCCCCTAACTTCTTACCTGTTTCTTGTTCTAACCAAGCAACATGTTCTTCGATTTGCTTCATGATGGTTTCGTTAATTATCTTTCCATCCTCATAGTACTGAATACAACCTTCTGTTGTAATTGTAAAGCCTTCTGGAACCGGCATACCTAGGTTCTTCATCTCAGCAAGGTTTGCACCCTTTCCGCCAAGAAGTTCTCTCATCTGGCCATTGCCTTCCGAAAACTTATAGACAAATTTGTTTGCTGTCATAAATATTCCTCCTATGTAACCACTTACATTTGACAAAGCAATTATATGCCCGGGAATTTTTTTTGACAAGTCTCAAAGAAGGAAATATGTGATTTTTATGTGAACAGAAAAAAATACGCACCAATTAAGATGCGTATTCATCAACTTTTTAAGCATTTAAATGTTTTTCAATAAATGCAAATACTTTTTCGAAATACTCTTCATCACGTCTTGCTTCTAAATGACGTAACCCTTTTACAACATACAATTCCTTTGTGTTTCTGCATGCATTGTAACAATCAAAGACATTCACCTTAGGAACAATCTCGTCGTCCTCAGAGTGAATAAACATCATAGGAACATGACAATCTGCAAGCATCTTCGCCGTACTTACATCCTTCAAACTAAAGTGCAAGAACTGTCTTACATACATATCCATACCCGTCTTAAAGCACTTGATTGGAAGATTAACCGACTTACGCTCTTCTGCCATAAGTTCAAACTGTTCAAACAAATCAAAGTAACCACTATCTTCAATTGCACATACAACATTGCTTGGTAAATACTCACCACACGCATTCATAATTGCATTTGCACCCATAGATACACCAAACAACACAATCTTAGCATCTGAATCTTGCTTTACAATATGCTTGATCCAAGCAATCACATCAAAACGTTCAAGCCATCCAAGACTTGTATAACGGCCATGTGAACAACCCGTTGCACGTGCATCCACAGAAAGCACATTAAAGCCACGCTCATACGCTTGCATCATGTAAGGAATCATATCCTTCGCACATTGATGATATCCATGCACAAACAACACATAGTTATGACTATCTTCCTGGTTAATTTGATATCCATGAAGCTTCAAATCATCAAAAGACTTTACCCATTCATCCTTCACTTCTTGGTTGTTAAACCAGCTAAGCCCTTCTTGACGTTCATTCGCACTCACCAAATGATAATGGTCCAAAGTAAAACGAGAACGATCTAAATCAAAGGCCTGACGGAATAAATAATACGCATATCCAGCATAGGCACCCGCTGTAGCCGTAGCCGCAACAGCAGCCGTTTTTAATACGACATGATTGTTTTTCTTCTCACCCATAAACTACCTCCAACACGTTTGTGAATTCATATTCTTTTTACAGTATACCACAATTCAAACGAAAAAAAGCACTACTTGATTACAAAGTAGCACGATCAATATATCCTATAAAAAAATCAGAGCTGACGTGGTCCGCATTGTTAAGAGGCGTGTCAGCTGCTCGGAAGTATTATAGACGATTAATGAATATAGTCAATCTAATTCGAGAATATTTCATCATCCCGTTCATGACCTAATCCTTTTTAAAAACAATCTCTAACCAATACTAGTTAGCAATGTTCAAGTACGTAAAAAAAACGAGCTGACTTGGTCCGCATTGTTAAGAGGCGTGTCAGCTACTGTCACTAACATTATACACGGTTAATTGTTTTCGTCAAGTACTTTCAATAAAAAAATCCAAACAATCATTCTACCCACAAAATCTTCCTACACTTGTTACAATTCAAGAAAAATTTACTCATATCACAAAGTGATACTTAGTAGGTTTTAATGAATTTGCAGGAATACTTTACTTCTGTCAAATACCATTTTAATCATTTTCGATAAATGCACTAATCAATTATGGTCTAAGTAATTCATCCCAGTTTTTCGCGAACCCCAATTGATTCAAATCCACTTTCCTATGCCTATCAATAAGACTTATAAGCTTGAAATAAAACTCTTTGTACTGCTCCTCTTCTGTAATTATTTTCAGATTCAAAATCGTCGCAAATATTGAAGTGTTCAATATTCCATGTGTACGATATTGCTTATATAGTTTCGGTGGTTTTGTTATTCTAACTCCATAAAGCCGTCTAAAATGGGCGCATATGTTTCTTGTATAAGCAAAATTTTCTATCCAAGATTCAAAATAGTGATAGTCTACATTATAAGCTTTCGCTATCGCACTTTTATCTTCACTTTTCATGTTCTTATACATCTTTGACAATGTTCCAAAACTAGTAACTTCGATGACTGCATAAAAAGGAATTTTACCGCCTTCATAATTATCTGTGAAATTTTTTATGAACGGCGCACTTTTATCACGCTGCGTTTCCTTTTTTATCTTATCTAGGACATATTCATGCGTTTGCATATTTTTCCCAAAATTTGACAGCTCCTCATATCCAAAGTTACCATATTTCATAGAAAAATAGTTCGTGATAACTGCTCTTAAAGAAACTTCTACATTTTCAATCAATGAGAACAACAATTGTCTCAACTCTTGATCAAAGGTATACAAATCTATAATGTCATCAAAAGTGACACCTTCCATATACCTTCCGTCTTTCTTCAACGTAATACTATAGGCTTTTATCAAACGATAATAGGATACTCTTTGCAGAACTTGTTTTGCATAGTTTTCATCGTCTATGGTTAGCCCCAATTCAACTAAATTATTGACTTGTTCATCAACACTAATGGCTTCTTGATATTTTTTCATAACCTCCCCCGAAATCAAAGACCCATCTTTATACGCAGTATAATGAAGCGTATCGGTCACTTATCCTAATGATATACCATTTATAGAACTTGTCAAATATCGTGTTAGTAAATGAATAT
>JAHHRC010000101.1 GCA_020026035.1 Erysipelotrichaceae bacterium
GTTGATCTTATAAAACTTTGACAAGATTTATAGAAATTGTACAATGGATATATGACACAAACAAAACGATTAAAACCAAAGTTCAAAGTATTTGGAATGGTATGTACGACGTTACAACTGATTTTATCGCTTGTTTGTATGATGCTTGTGTATTACAGCGATGCATTTACAAACATGTATAAATATATGGTGTATGGTACGTTAATGCTTCTTTGTTTGAATGCATGGTTGATTATGAAAAAGAATGAACAAGATCTTTCGTATCTTGTAGGACTCCTTTTATCCATCGTGGAAATTGGCTGGGTGATTGTGATTATTCGAGCTCTGTTACAGGTGTAGCAGGGCTTTTTGTTAAGTACATGTATCTAGTATGTATTGTATATGTCAATAATATAGAAATGCATTGCGACAATGTTTTAGGCAATTTATAATGGTACTATTGTACAGATAGGTAGGTTCGTATGGCGCAAAAGAAATCAAAACAAATCAAAATCATTCAAATCATTTTACTTACATTGGTCGTTGTAAGTCTTGCAAGTATTGGTATTTATATGCATCAAAAGAATGCGCAGATTGCCAAACAAGAAGCTTTAAAACAACAAGCCTTAACAAGGGTGGAAGAAGTGGTTGATGAAGAAGCAGAAGTCATTGATTGGGGAATTGACTTTGATGCTTTACATGAAATGGATGAAAATGTGTATGCTTGGATTCAAATTCCAGATACGAATGTCGATTATCCAATTGCCCAAAGTGGAAAAGACGATGTGGAAGATAAGTATTTGCATTTTAATTTAGATGGTACCTATGGATATCCAGGAACGATTTACACCCAGAAACGGAATGCGAAGGACTTCAATGATCCAGATACGGTGATTTATGGCCATGCGATGTATGATGGACGAATGTTCCGTGATACGCTTCAATACAAAGACCAAAGTTTCTTTGACAACCATCGTACGATTTATGTGTATACCGAGGATGGAAAGCGGATTACCTATCGTGTGTTTGCGTCCATGATGTGGCCAAATGAACTCATCTTACATGAATACAATGACTTTAAGAGTTTGGATGTCTTCGAAGAATACTTACAGGAAGTTATGGATGTGCATGATTTGCAATCCATTGTAGATCGCGATGTGAAACTAGATCGCAATGATAAAATCATTACACTATCAACATGTCCTGCGGATTTGAATTATCGCTTCTTAACACTTGCCTACAAAGAAAAGGTTGAACCTGAAGATAAGTAATTATGAAGAAGAAATCAATTGGATTACGAATCTTGAATGTATGTTTAGTACTTGTTAGTATCGCTGGGATTGGGGTTTTGTATGTGACTCATTCTTTACTACAAGGAAATTTGGATTTGCATGCTTTAAAGATTGATCAAGAGGTTCAAAAGGAACACTTTGAAGTCGATGACAAAGATGCCATTGTCTTTGAAGGAAAACGGTATATCTACAATGAGGATTTGATTAACATACTTGTCATGGGTGTGGATTCAAGTGGGGCAATTGAAAAGGATTGGAAAGTGCCTGGGCAAAATGGGCAGGCCGATCAATTGTTGTTAGTATCGTATGATGCAAAAAAGAATGAGACGCGTTTTTTAGAAATACCGCGAGATATCAAAACACAATTAACCATCTATGATCAAAAGGGTGGGTATTATGGCAAAGAGAACTTACAGCTTTGTTTGCAATATGCCTATGGTAGAAGCGGTGTGGAAAGTTGTGAATTGATGGTCGATGATGTGACAAATATTTTGTTTGGTGTACCGATTCAACGTTACTTTGCGATGAACTTTGAAGGTTTAAAACAAGCTGTGAATTATTTAGGTGGCATTGATGTGTTGTGTACCAATGACTATAGCTATTTGAATCCGAGTTATACGGTGAATTCGTATGCAAGGGTAGATGGTATGAATATTGAAAGTTTTGTACGGCGTCGTGATACGAGTGTTCTAGGAAGTAATCTTGGTCGAATTGAACGGTTAAAGGATTTTATTCGGGGTATGCTTTTAAGAACGGGTGTTGAATTCAAAAAGAATCCAGCGTTTGTATTGAACATGTATACGCAGTTAGATCCTTACCTTGTTAGTAACATATCTACAAATGATATAACGTATCTTGTATCAGAAATATTTGAGAGTATAATCGATATAGACGATATATCTGTTTTACCAGGAGTGTATGTCGATGGCGAAAAGCACGATGAATACGTTTTGGATGATATAGCGTGTAAAAAAATGATGATTGAACTGTTTTATAAACCACTTGAAGAACACGAATAGGGATCGTGTTTGGTTGTAAACAAAGATCGTCCTAGTCATTAGATTTGTAGGGATGCTTTTTACTGGTGAAAGAAAGTATTACAAATTTAGTTGTATAGGAGTATGCAATATGCATACAAGAAAGATAAGGGAGGATATGAACTATGAAGAAATTTTTCGCATTGGTTGCATCTGTAGCAGTTAGTTTCTCCATGTTAGGTGCAACGGTTTCTGCGCAAGGTAGTCCAGAAGGAAAGCCTGTTGAAGTAAAAGTACAAGAAATCGTTGAAACAGACACAGTTAAGAAATTAGCAGCAGAAGATGCAGTGAAAGTGCAAGCGAAGGCTTCGGAAGTGGTTGCGGCAGTTGCGTCTTCAAAAGAAGTAAAGGCAACATTCGCAGCAGACATTACTGCACCTGGTAAAGTAACTCTTGATAAAGATTACTCAGGAATGACAGCAGACCTATTCCACTTGAAGAAAGATGGAGAATGGGAAGTAAAGAAGGACGTTAAGATTGAAGGAAACCAAGTAATGGTTGACTTTGATTCCTTCTCACCAGTGTTGATCGTTATTTCCGAACCTAAGGTAGAAACACCTAAGAAGGAAGAAGCAAAGAAAGATCAAGCACCTGCTGAAAAGAAAGATACAAAGACATATGACACAAAGGGTGAACCAGCACCTGCTGCTCCAGCTGTAAGTGAAGGAAAACCAGATTCTCCACAAACAAACGATGCGGCTCCATTTGTTTCAATCATGTCTACAGTTGCAATGTTGTCAGCTGCAGGCTATGTATTTGTAAGCAAGAAATAAGTTTTTGTGTAAAACTTGGAAAGATTAGTGGAAACGCTAATCTTTTTTTAATGGAAGTGTGATTTTGAAAGCGTTTTCTATAAACTATTTGCTTTGAAAGCGTTCTAAATAAGTGGAAATACGATATAATAAATACTGTTAAAGGAGAGATATCAATTATGTCAAAATGCTTAGTAGCACAATCTGGCGGACCTACTTCCGTCATTAATGCAACAGTAGCTGGTGTTGTAAAAGCAAATCAGCTAAATCCGATTTACGATACAGTTCTTGGAGGACTTAACGGAATCGAAGGAATTCTACAAGAACGCTTTGTAGATCTTACAAACATGAGCGACTATGAAAACTTAGTTCTACGTCAGACTCCATCTTCAGCTTTAGGTTCATGCCGTTATAAGCTAAAAAGAGACAACGTGGCAGATTTCGAAAAGCTAATCGAAATCATGGATAAGTACGACATTGAAACATTATTCTACACAGGTGGAAATGACTCAATGGATACCGTTGCAGCTTTAAGTGAATATGCTGAAAAGCACAACATCACAAATCACCGTTTCGTTGGTTGTCCAAAGACAGTTGACAACGACTTAATGCATACAGACCACTGCCCAGGTTTCGCATCTGCTGCAAAGTTCATCGCAACTACAGCTCTTCAAACTTGGTTAGATGTTAATGTATATACACGTCAAGAAGTATTCATTCTTGAAACAATGGGACGTGACGCTGGTTGGTTAGCAGCAAGTGCATGTCTAAGCGGAAAGGTAGACGTTCTACTTCTTCCTGAAGAAGACTTCGACAAGGAAAAGTTCCTAGCAGCTGTTAAGAAGTCAATCGATGAAAAGAACAAGTGCTACGTTGTCGTATCTGAAGGATGCCACTACGCAGATGGTTCTTACATCGCAGCTGGTGAAGCTAAGAACGATGGCTTTGGTCACGCAGTTCTTGGTGGAGCAGGTAAGGCTCTTGAAGAAATGATTCTTTCAAGCGGTACAGCAGCTCGTTGTAAGGTTCAAGACCTATCAACAGCTCAACGTTGCCATGCTTCTGAACAATCACTTGTTGACGTTACAGAAAGCTTCAACCTAGGTATGAGTGCTCACATGCACACAGCTGACAAGAACTTCACAGGTAAGATGGTTGGTGTTAGACGTGTAGAAGGCGATAAGTATGATGTTGAATACTTCGCAATCGAAGCAAACAAGGTAGCAAACTTCGTTAAGGGCTTCCCTAAAGAATGGATCCTTGATGGATATGCAGGTATCTGCGATGAAGCAATTGCTTACCTAAGACCATTGATCGAAGGTTCTCCAGTTGTAATCTATGAAAATGGTTTACCAGCATATGTTAAGCCATACTTCATGCGCTAATTGATT
>JAHHRC010000102.1 GCA_020026035.1 Erysipelotrichaceae bacterium
TGTTGAAACAGATGGCAAAGTAATTGATCTAGGTGAAGTTACGAATACCAAGATCAAAGGAACAGTGAAACTTACCAAGGTAGATGCTGATGATGTGAATAAGAAGTTGTCAGGTGTTACGTTTGGATTGTTTAAAGGTGATAAGCAAATAGATGAAGCTACATCGAATGCCCAAGGTGTTGTTGAGTTTAGTGATGTTCCGTTTGGTAAGTATGTTGTGAGGGAACTTAAGACGGCTGATGGCTATGTTCTTTCAGAAGAGAAGTATACGGTCAATGTTGAAACAGATGGTGAAGTTATTGAACTTGGCAATGTGGAAAATACGATGATACGTGGCGATGTTGTTGTGATTAAGGTAGATGAAAATGATTCATCGAAGAAGTTGAGTGGAGCTAAGTTTGGTCTTTACAAGAGTGGAACGGACGAATTGTTTGCGACTGCTGTAAGTGATGACAAGGGAGTCGCGAGATTTGTGGCTGTTCCATATGGTACGTATGTTGTAAAGGAAATTGAGGCTCCTAAGGGCTATGAATTGACTTTGGATACGTTTGAAGTGAATGTGGATTCTGTGGATGGTGTTGTGATTGATGGTGTTAAGAATCGTTTGATTCCGAAATCAGAAATTGTGATTGAACCAAAACCTCCGATTCAAAAACAAGAAGAGAAAAAGGAAGTACTTGCTGTTCCAAGAACGGGTGATGACTTTGTTTGGTATGTGCAATTGTTTGTGGTTTCGATGCTTGTGCTTGGATTTGGATATAAGAGACAGAGTTTACGATAGAAAAAGCCAATGTTAGAGTGTGTTCTAGCATTGGCTTTATTGTTCATTGATATAGGTGAGTAGGGTGTTGAGGTTTCCTAGTTTTAGGGTTTGGGTTTTGAAGGTGTTGCAGTTTTGTTGGTAGGTTGGATCGACAATGATTTTGCGATAGGTTTCGTAGATGGAGGCGACGGAGAAGTCTTTGGTTAGGAAGGTGTCACCGATGTTGTGGCGTTTTACGGCGTGGGCGTTCCAGGAGACGAGGCAACTTGAGTCGTTGATAATTACCTGGGGAATACCTAGGCTTATACAAAGGTTGAACAGGTATTCAGATCCATCGTGGAAACAGAGTTTGGAGTTTGCGATGCGGTCGACAAACATGTGGTTGTAGTAGTTGAGGTTGTTTTTGGTTTGGATTTTGCAATGTGGGTAATAGATGTCAACGGTGATTGGGGCGCCTAGGAAGGTTTCTTCGAGGATGGCGTTAAGTTTTCTTGGTTTTAGTTGCATGTCATTGAGGAAGACGCAGATATGGTCTTGGACGCCTTTGATGGGTGGTGTAACCATGGTTCCAAGGCGGATGATTTCGGTTTGGGTGTCGTCAAATGGTTGGATGGAGTTTGGTCCAAAGACGAAGATGTGTTTGCTGTATTTGAATAGGTCGTGGAGGTAGAGGAGTTGTTCGAGTTGGTGGTTTTTTAAGAAGTCATTGAATTGGTTGAGGCATTCGTGGGGGAATGCTTTTTTCCGGAACATGCCGACATGTCCATAGGAGTAGACATCGATGTTGTGGAGTCGTCCACTTACGATGGCTAGGGGGTTTCCTAAATCAAAAAGGATGTCTGGTTTGAATTGTTTGATGGCTTGTTCGATGATGGTGTGGGTTTTTTCTAGGTATGGTGTATCGAGTAGGCCTTGGGTGTATAAGAGTTCTTCGTAGGTTTTACCTTTGTCGGTTTGTTTTTTGAAGAACGAAAAGCCCTTATTTGGTAAGGGTGCTTCAAAGGTTTTGATGTTGTGGAAGACACAATCATTTCTTGTGACGACGGCGACGGTGTGGTTTTGGGTGGTGAATGTGTCGGCGAGTCGTTTTGCAAGGTGAATCATTGCGTAGGAATCCTGCTCGGATATATTTGGAATGAGTAAAATTTTCATAGTCTAAGTATACCAAATGTTGGTTGTATTGCGTGAAAATGTTTCTTGGATTTGTGTTGCTTTTAAGGGGGATATCCACTATTATAATCTCTAGAAATTGGAGGACACTAATTATGCTAGAAGTACTGAATCACCCATTAATCAGTCATAAATTGACGCAAATGCGTAACAAGGAAACAGGGACAAAGGATTTCCGTGAGAACTTGGATGAGATTGCTGAGCTTATGGCTTACGAGGTTTGTCGTGACCTTCCTACACGTCCAATTAAGGTAGAAACACCGATGGGGCCTTGTACATGTCGTACATTGTCTCGTGAAGTTGTGATTGTGCCAATCCTACGTGCTGGTATTGGTTTGTTGGATGGTATTCGTCGTTTGGTTCCAACAGCGAAGGTTGGTTTTGTTGGTCTTTATCGTGATGAAGAAACATTACAACCGAAGGAATATTTTGCAAAGTTCCCAGAGGGGCTTGATGAAGCAGTTGTGATGATTGTTGACCCAATGCTTGCGACAGGTGGTTCTGCTGTTGCGGCGATTGACACGGTGAAAAAGCGTGGGGCAAAGACGATTAAGTTGGTTTGCTTGGTTGGTGTTCCAGAAGGAATTAAGACGGTTCAAGAAGCACATCCAGATGTCGATATTTACTTGGCTGCTGAGGATGAAGGCTTGAATGAAAATGGCTTTATTGTGCCAGGTCTTGGAGATGCAGGAGATCGTATCTTTGGTACGAAGTAATGGGGTTAATCCTATTAATTCGAAGACTTGTCTATGTGATGGCATTTCTTCTATCGGCATATGCGTTAAGGGCGTTTGATTTTGAGAGGTTCTTGAAAAAGAATCATGTCCAACAAGCACAGGTGTTGTATTGGTTGCTTGTTGTAGCACTTGCGTATTTGTGTGCATCGTTTGTATTGCAGTTGATTTAAGGAACGGACTTTTGTTCGTTTCTTTTTTCATGTAGAAGCATGGTATAATGGATTATGGTTTAGAAAGAGAGATTTTTGTATGAATCTTATGAGTCTTACGAAAGGTGCATTTCCTTATTTCGTTTTACCCTTTTTGATTTCGTTATGTTTGGTTCCGATTTGTAAGAAGATTGGGTTGAATTTAGGGATTTATGCCGTTGAAAATAAAAGAACAGTGCATCAAGGTCGAATTGTTCGAATTGGTGGGGTAGCTATTTATATGGCGTTTCTTGCCTCGCTTACGATTTTGTACAAGGTCGATGATACGGTAGCTGCTTTGGCGGTTGGTGGTTTCTTAGTGTTCCTTGGTGGGTTGTTGGATGATATTTATGATTTGTCACCGAAGAAGAAATTGTTGTTCCAAGTGGCGGCGTCGGTATTTGCGATGACGTATGGGAAGTTGAATTTAGAGCAGATTCAATTCTTTGATGTGACGATTACGAATCCAGTTGTGACCTATGGAATTACCTTCTTGTGGTTAGTTGGTGTGACAAATGCGATTAACTTGATTGATGGGTTAGATGGGTTGTCGTGTGGGATTTCTTGTATTGTCACATTGACGATTGGGCTTATGGGATTCTTTATGGGCCGGCGTGATATTTGTGTGTTGGCGTTGTTATTGAGTGGGGCAATTGCTGGGTTCTTGCCTTATAATTTCCATCCTGCTAGTATCTTTGTAGGAGATTGTGGGGCACAGTATTTAGGATTTAGCATTGCGTGTCTTTCCCTTCTTGGGTTTAAGACTACGACGATTATTACTTTGGGGTTCCCGATTTTAATTCTATTTATTCCAATCAGTGATACATTGATTGCGATTCTTAGAAGAAAGTTAAAAGGACAAAAGATTAGTGAAGCGGATCGAGGTCATTTGCATCATATTCTGATGATTAAATTAAATCTTGGTCACAAAAGAACGGTCTTGATTCTTTATGTTGTAACGTTATTGTTTGCGTCAAGTGCAGTTCTTTCGTACTTTAATGGAAGGCTTGGGTTGATTTTGATTCTAATTCTATTGGTAGGCTTTGATATCTTTATCGAGTTTACGGGTATGATTAATCCTTCTTTCCATCCATTGTTGAGCTTGTCGTATCGTTTGTTTAAGCATCCGAAGATGATTCATGGAATGGATCCTTTGGATAGTGATTATTTGAAAATGAATGAGATGTATGATAATCAAACAGGTACTACAGTGGAGATTGGTGATCAAGAGAAATAGATGTTGAAGAAACGATTCGTGATGGATTGTTTCTTTTTTGTGATAAGGGGGACTTTAAAGCGTATATAGAAAGTGAAGGAGGTAGTATTGTGGGATTTTCTGATGTGCAAGTTTTGTTGAAAGATCAAGGACAATTGGAGGAATTGGGAATTGATCGTTGTTGGTATGACTACTTAGATTGTAAGAAGAAGGTGTATCGACAATTAATGCCACACCTTGTAGATCAAGTGTTAGTCTCGGAGGCGAATTTTGTGTTGCGAGGTGGAATGGACTGTGGAAGGCAGTTGGGGATTTTTGT
>JAHHRC010000103.1 GCA_020026035.1 Erysipelotrichaceae bacterium
ACGATTCCTAGCTTTGTGGTTTCTTAAGTGATTTAGGTCTATGTAAGCGTTTGTTTGCATAGGCCTTTCTTGTTGTTGTGGAAAGTTTTTGGATCTATGCAAAAAGTACTATACTTTTTGTTTGGTTTTTGTTATTGTTTTAAACAAAATTAGGAGGAAATTATGCAGAACAAACGACCAGAAGATATGAAACGTATTGATTCTTTTGAATTAGCAGAAGCGTTTATTGAAGAACAGGTGAAGGAAATTCAAGCACAAGTTGGGGATAAGAAAGTCCTATTGGCTTTATCCGGTGGTGTTGATTCATCGGTAGTTGCGGCTTTGTTAATTAAGGCGATTGGTAAGCAACTTGTATGTGTGCATGTAAACCATGGGCTATTACGTAAGGGTGAACCAGAACAAGTCATTGAGGTATTCCGTAAGCAAATGGATGCGAATCTTGTGTATGTAGATGCATCAGATCGTTTCTTAGATGCTCTAAAGGGTGTTAATGACCCAGAACAAAAGCGTAAGATTATTGGCAATGAATTCATTGATGTATTCGTAGAAGAAGCTGCGAAGGTAGATGGTATTGAGTTCCTTGCCCAAGGTACGATTTATCCAGATATTTTGGAGAGTGATGGGGTTAAGGCACACCATAATGTTGGTGGGTTGCCAGAAGACTTGCAGTTTGAACTTGTGGAACCAGTTCGTTTATTGTTTAAGGATGAAGTACGTGTGATTGGTAAGGCGTTAGGTCTTCCTGTAAACATGGTAGATCGTCAACCATTCCCAGGACCTGGTCTTGGTGTTCGTTGTCTTGGAGCGATTACTAAGGATCGTTTAGAGGCGGTGCGTGAATCGGATGCGATTCTTCGTGAAGAATTCGAACTTGCTGGTTTGGCTGGTAAGATTTGGCAGTACTTCACATTGATTCCAGACTTTACATCAACGGGTGTTCGTGATGATAAGCGTTGTGATGAATGGCCTGTGATTGTTCGTGCGGTGAACACAAAGGATGCGATGACGGCGGAAGTGCCTGAAATTGACTTTGCCTTAATGCAAAAGATTACAAATCGTATTCTTACAGAAGTAGATGGTGTGAACCGTGTGCTTTATGATTTCACTCCAAAGCCTTGTGGCACTATTGAGTGGGAATAAGATTGAAAACGAAGACTTCCTGTTTGGAGGTCTTTTTAAATTGGCTCGTCTTTTTTGCATTGTTTGCAATATGGGAGTATGATTAATAAGCTTTAAAACATGAATCATATGCATTTTTATTGATTTGTGGTTGTTGGTTAAGAAAGAAAAGGAGAAGAATTATGCAAATGCTTATTCACATTACGAGCCATGAAAACACGGTGAATCCAATTCTTGCAAAGATGATGGATGCGGGTATTCATGGGGCGAGTGTTGTTGATTGTGAAGGTATGTTGAGTGCCTTGAATCAAGATGATGTAGATGCGCCACCTCTATTTGGATCATTACGGAAGTTTGTGAATCCAGATCGTCAAAAGAACAAATTGGTTTTAGTTGTATTGGAAGATGAACAGATTTCTGTAGCGGTGAATATTATTCACGAAGTATCTGGTGACTTGAAGTTGCCAAATACGGGTATTGTGTTCACGGTTCCAGTCAATAGATGGGAAGGTGTTATTAACGAGTGATGAATATATTATTTTATGTAGCGGTTGCGATGTTTGCTGGGTTGTTAATGACGCGGTTGACTCGCTTGATTCATTTGCCACATGTAACGGCGTATTTGTTGGCTGGTCTTTTGATTGGTCCATATGTGTTTAATGTGGTGGGAGAGGAATCTCTTCATAGTTTGGAAGTTATCACCGAATGTGCGTTAGGGTTTATTGCCTTTTCGATTGGTGATGAGTTTAAGATTGCGAATATTAAGGCGATTGGTAAGCCGGCTTTGACGATTACGTTGTTTGAGTCAACGATGGCGGTTGCCTTTGTGTTATGTATTACGTTGTTGTTAGGGTTTGATCCAATTATTTGTGTCATGTTAGGGGCATTAGCGGCATCTACTGCACCAGCTGCGACACTTATGATTGTTCGTCAATATCAGGCAAAGGGTCCTTTGACGAATCATTTATTGCCGGTTGTTGCGGCGGATGATGCGACGGGTCTTGTGGCGTATTCGATTTGTGTATCGATTGCTAAAGGGATGGTGAATCATGAGGCGTTTAGTGTTGTGAATTCGCTTCTTATGCCATTAATGGAAGTTGTGTTGTCGTTGTTGTTAGGGGCTTTGATTGGCTTCTTATTGGCATGGTCGCATAAGTTGTTTAGAAGTCGTATGAATCGTATGTCGTTAGGCATTGCAAGTATTATGATTGGTGTTGGGGTAGCGAATTACTTTGCCTTATCAAACTTACTTGTATGTATGATGATTGGTGCGATGTATGTCAATCTATGTGATGATGCGGAACGTATTCTTACGTATATTGATTACTGGACGTATCCATTGTTTATGTTGTTCTTTGTGATTTCTGGGGCGCATTTGAATCTTGCGGTTGTGCCTACGGTTGGATTGCTTGGAATTGTGTACATTGTGACACGTTTTGCTGGGAAGTACATTGGGTCCTTTATTGGGGCAAGTGTAGCGAAGTGTCCAAAGGTTGTAAGAGAGAACATTGGTTGGGCGTTAATGCCACAGGCTGGTGTTGCGATTGGTATGGCCACTATGGCGCTTACACAACTTCCACTACAGTATGGGCAACAGATTCAAACGGTTATTTTAAGTGCAACGCTTGTATATGAGGTGTTAGGTCCGCTTGTGACGAAGAATGCCTTGAAGCGCGCTGGAGAGATTTAGTGTTAGAAACCGAGATTTTAGGATTTCGGTTTTTCTTTTTGGTTGAAGAACTGTAAACGGTTTCATATAATGTTTGTAGAAAGTTAAGGGGGTTTTTATGACTCAATATGTAATTGGATTAGATGTTGGTGGTACTACAGTGAAGTGTGGCATCTTTGAATTGAATGGTACGCTTGTTAAGAAGTGGGAAACACCTACAAATAAAGAAGAAGGTAGTGTTCATTTGTTTTCTGATTTAGCAGCTTCGGTAAAAGAGGTGCTAGGGGAACTTGAAATTGGTTTACATGAAGTGAAGGGTGTTGGTATGGGTGTACCAGGGCCTATTACGGAAGATGGCTATGTAAGCTTGTTAACGAACTTAGGACTTAAGGATATGTATCCTGGAAAAGTGATGTCTGAATTATTGGACGGTGTTTGTTGTAAGGTTGGTAATGATGCGAATGTAGCTGCACTTGGAGAAATGTGGAAAGGTGGAGCGAAGGGGTATTCGAACGTTGCGATGTTAACACTTGGTACTGGTGTTGGTGGTGGCATTATCGTTGATGGTAAGGTCATTGCTGGGATGCATGGTGTTGGTGGTGAAGTTGGGCATATTCATGTAAGTGATGCCTTAGTGGATCATTGTAATTGTGGTTGTTCGGGTTGTTTGGAACAACTTGGATCAGCAACAGGGATTGTCAATGCGGCAAGAAGGAATATGATGAAGTCTGACATTGTGTCGTTGATGGAGAACTATGGTAGTGGTTTAACGGCAAAGGATGTTTGTGATTGTGCAAAACAAGGGGATGTCGTTGCGATTATTACGGTAGATGAATGTTGTCGTGCGATTGGTCGAGGATTAGCGACGATTGCCTATACGGTTGATCCTGAGGTGTTTGTGATTGGTGGAGGTGTTTCGAAGGCTGGTTCTTGGTTGATTGAACAGATTGAGAAGTACTATCGTCAATTTACACCGTTAAGCAAAGAGAAGGCGCTTGTAAAGCTTGCGGAGTTAGGAAATGATGCGGGTATTTATGGGGCTGCGAAATTAGTTTTATAGCTTTTGAGCAATTGGACGTTTGTTCGATTGCTTTTTGTTTGTGGTCTTTGTTAAGATGGGGCTATGAAAAAGTGGATGAAATTAGGTTTAGGAACTCTTGTAGTGGGAGTTAGTGGAGTTGTTTGTGGGCTTCCGTATCATACAGATACGACGTATTTTACGTTACGTAGTAAGAAGGTAAGTGAAAGGGTTCGTGTTTGTTTGTTGTCGGATTTGCACAATGATTGTGCGAATACAAGAAAAGATTTGTTGTTAGAAAAGATTGCAAAAGAGAATGTAGATTTGGTGTTGATGCCAGGAGATATGGTAGAAGAGCGTCGGCACCATGCGAATACATATTCGTTTTTTGAACGGTTAGTGAAGATTGCGCCTTGTTTTTATAGCAGTGGAAACCATGAGCAGTTTCGATGGGATGTGACGGAAGTGTTGGATCGGATTCGTAAGTTTGGTATTACGGTGTTGGATCAAGATTGTGTGGAAATTGAAGTGAAGGGACAACATCTTGTACTAGCGGG
>JAHHRC010000104.1 GCA_020026035.1 Erysipelotrichaceae bacterium
GCTACATTCGACTTTCCTTCACCTTCATATAGTTGGTATTCAAATCCACCAGTTGTATGTTTTTGCGCAAATGTACGATCAAAGATTTCTTCTCTTTGTCCTTCATTGTTTTCATAGAACAACTTCACACGTGGTGCACTTGTATATACTACAACGTCTTGGTTCGCACTGTTATTTAAGGATTCACGATTCCATGCTGGTAATACATGCAAGGTAGTACTTTCCTTATTCCAAATGGAACGATAGAGATAGTAAGAGTCCTTTTCAAATCCGGTCGTTTCAACAATACCAAAGAAAGAACTCTTAGGACTTGGCCAAGGTGTACGAGGACCAGCTTGGTCACCATTCCATGGTGTAGGTTCTCCTAAGTAGTCAAATCCAGTCCATACGTATTCACCCATATTGAAGTCACGTGTCATATAGGTATATAGACCATCACTTGCAAAATGTCCCCAAGGAACTTTTGAAGTGTCATAAGAACTACATCTCTTATTTGCATTTCCTTTGAACTTATATTCTCCACGGCTATTTACAGAAGACGCCGTTTCAGATCCATAGATTAAGTAATTGCGGTTATTGTTGTGCAACGTTTCAATCGTTGATCCATCGGCATAGTTATATCCATTCAAACCAGGAATTGTGCGCTGACTCAACAAACGTTGAATATCACGATACACTGTATTTCCTAAACGCTTGTTATCTCCAACCGTTAGAGGTTTTGTGTTATCAACACTTTCCGTCCAATCGGCAAGTCTTGTGAAGATTTGTGGGAAATTACTATTGTCTCCTCTAGTACCTTCGGTAACTTCGTTTCCCATTGAATACATCATAATCGACGCTTCATTACGGTCACGTTCCACCGATTGACGAATGACAAATTCTGGCCATGTCATTGTTGGTGTACTACCAACAAGAAGTGGTGTATTGCCAATTTGGGCATTGAAGAATCTTGCAAAGTCATTCCGATTCCAGTTCTTTGGAAGTCTCCAACCATCAAAGATTTCGTAGTTGACTAAGATCCCCTTCTTTGAACAAAGTTCCACAAAGGCTTTCGAAGGTGTGTTATGGGATGTACGAATCGTGTTAACCCCCATGTCCTTCATAATGTCAATTTGACGTGCTAAGGCATCGTATTCTTGCACGGCACCAAGAGATCCTTGGTCATGGTGCAAACATACCCCTTGTAACTTTGTAGGTTCGCCATTGAGTTTGAATCCTGTACCAGAATTAAATTCCATGTACTTAAATCCATAGTCAAAGGCTTCATGGTCCACAACTTGCCCATTCATAATAAGATCTACTTCCATCTTATATAGCTTAGGTGTCTTTGGAGACCATAGCTTCACACGTTCATTGATTGTCATCGTGGATTGTTGTTTCTTTGAAGCGTTACTTGAAACTTCAAATTCATCCGTTTCAAAGCTACTTACAACACGATCTTCGTCTTTCAACGTGTACTTAAGTTTTACTTGATTATTGGTATCGCTTGTATTATTTACCGTAGCGTCCATATGAAGAATTGCTTGGTTATTCGCATAATTTGTCTTTAGATCTTCATCATAGACAAAAATGCCATTCTTCATGAAATGTGTTTTCCCTTTTACAATCAGGTTCACATCACGACTTAATCCACTACCGGAATACCAGCGAGATGTCGGTACATCATTTACAACTTTTACTGCTAAAACATTTTCATGTTCAAAATCAATTGCGTCAGTAATCTTCACCATGAATGGATTGTATCCATAATGGTTTTCTACTAACTTTGTACCATTTAAATAAACCGTTGTGTCCATATAAGACCCATCAAAGCTTAGATACACTTCTTTGCCTTGAAGGTCATTTGACACCGTGAACTGTTTTCTATACCAACCAGTTCCACCCGGCAAGTATGCAGATTCTGCTTCTAAAGAACTGCTATACGTTTGGTCAATTGAAAAATCATGTGGTAGCGTTACTGCAGCAAACGATGAATCATCATACGTATTGCCTTCTACAGCACCGCTAAGATTTCCTAGCTTAAACAACCAACCATCGTTAAAGTTCATTGAACCTTTGACGTAGTTGATTTTTGTTAGAACACTTTCTCCAGTTACTTGATTTTCGGAGTGCAACGTTCCAACGGGTTGTCCTTCTTCTGATGTTGCAAATACATTTTGCGGATGCATCAAATTAACACTCATAAAAACGGACAACATGGTCGCAAACAATTTCTTAGTGTTTTTCATATTCCCCCTCTTTCTAAAGATTTGTAGAAATTATAAGCACTTCATTGAAATCTACTATTTTTACTTCTCCCCCCCTTAGATTGATTACATGATAACAATCAGTTGTATCCGCTTACATTTAACCATGAAGAAATCTGTATTTCAATTTAAAAGACCACGTAAATCTAACTTAGCAATATCCATAAATTTACATCAATATAACTAAATAACTTTCACAAATATACAAATGAATATACAACATTTCGCCATGTTTAAGACGCTTTTTGCCATATTTCTGCACATCTAAAACAAACATTTCCCCTATTCTATTGTTTACTTAAAATTCACAATAAAACAGAAAAAAAGACAACCGACTCTTCCAATCGGTTGCCTACTTTAACAATTTCTTACGCTTCGTCTACGTATGTATAAATATACGGAATGTTACGCTTGATATCGCCATAGTTTAGACCATATCCAACAATGAATACATCTGGAATTGTGAATGCAACATAGTCTGCATCAATGTTTGCTTCACGACGAGATGGCTTGTCTAATACGACACAAGACTTAATGGACTTAGGATTCTTTTCCAATAAGTAATCACGAATCGCTAACATAGTATTCCCTGTATCAATGATATCATCCACGATAATGACATCTCTTCCTTCTACTTGCGCACGAATGTCACTCAACACTTGTACGTTTCCACTTGATACTTCGCTATGTCCATAGCTAGCAGTTGTCATAAAGTCGATTTCAAGATCGATATCCATCGCTCTTACTAAGTCAGCCGCAAAGACAAAGCTTCCACGAAGAAGTGATACAACAAGTGGTGTTGTGTCACGATAATCATCACTGATTTGCTTACCAAGTTCCTTTACGCGTTCCCTAATTTGTTCATCTGAGAATAAAATCTTTTCTCGTTTCATAAAATACCCTCTTCCTAAGTCACCGTTTGTAACCATTTGCTAATTTCTATCATTCTACACAAAAACAAAATACGTTTCAAATGTTTCTCAAGTAAAAAAACACAAAGTGGTACAAATCAGTTAATAGAATTTCGAAATAACCAAAAAATACAAACCATCAACCACTAAACAACAATCAAAAATGCTAGTATATCAAATAGGAGGATTTATTATGAGTTTACAACACCCATTAAAGAATATTGTTCGCCTACAAAAAGAAGGCAACCCAGTCGGAATTTATTCCGCTTGTACAGCAAATGAATTCGTTCTACGTGCATGTATGCAACGTGCAAAGGAAACAAATTCATTCTTGTTAATTGAAGCAACAGCAAACCAAGTAGACCAATACGGTGGTTATACAGGTATGAAGCCAAAAGACTTCATGAACTTCGTAGAAGAATTAGCAAAGATTGAAGACTTACCAATGGAACGTATCATCCTTGGTGGAGACCACTTAGGACCTCTAACCTTCACAAAGTATGAAGAAGAAAAAGCAATGGAAGAAGCAAAGGAATTGATTCGTCAATTCGTACTTGCTGGCTTTACAAAGATCCACATCGATACATCCATGAAGGTAGCAAGCGATGATCCAGATACACGTCTAAGCGATGAAACAATTGCCCGTCGTGGCGCAATCCTAGCCTCTGTTGCCGAAGAAGCATATGCAGAACTAGTCAAAGAAAATCCAAATGCCCTACACCCTGTATACATTGTAGGTTCGGAAGTTCCAATTCCTGGTGGATCGCAAGATGCAGTCGACACTGGTCTTCAAGTTACAAAGGTAGAAGACTTCAAGAAGACAGTCGCTACATTTGAAAAAGCATTCCATGATCACAACCTAGATGAAGCATGGTCTCAAGTCATCGGTGTTGTTGTACAACCTGGTGTTGAAGAAAAAGACGCAGGATGCACACCTTATGATCGTTCTAAGGCAGTTGATCTAATGGCTAGTATCAAGGACTATCCAAACCTTGTATTTGAAGGACATTCTACAGACTATCAAACAAAGATTTCCCTTCGTGAACTTGTGGAAGATGGTGTTGGAATTCTTAAGGTTGGTCCAGGTCTAACTTACGCAATGCGTGAAGGCCTATTCGCTTTAGCTTATGCTGAAAAAGAATTACTAAAGAATGAACCAGAAAAACAATCACACTTCATGGAAGTTCTTGATGAAGC
>JAHHRC010000105.1 GCA_020026035.1 Erysipelotrichaceae bacterium
TCTTTGACGGACATTACAATCAATGCCTGATCGACATTTGCACAAGCTGGTCGAATCATCGAATTCTTTCTTGGTAAAACTTTTTCAATCGCGTAGTCATGTTCATACTTACAAACTTCCACCAAATCACCAACTACTGGTGCTTGAAAGCGACGTAATTTGCCCATTGCGACTGCGACAATCACTTCTTGGTTTTCAAGAAGGACCGTGTAATCCTTTGATAATATTTTAATAATGCGTCCTTGCATCGAAACCTTCTTTCTTAGTAGTAATACAGAATGACATAATTGTCTTCTTTTTGGGTATAGGTCTTCGTAATCTCTGGATCACTCTTAATAACAATACCCGTTTTTAGATTTGCAATCTCTGCTTCGGTTAACTTGGAAGTATCAAGGTTCGAGGTTAATACCTTTGCCCCAAGTGCTTCTAGTTGTGCCGTTGCCGCATCGACGGTCTTTCCTTCAATATCCGGTGGAATTTGAATCGTTGGATATTTCTTATACGTAAAGCGTACTTGACACGCTTTTTCTGGATTAAACTCATCGCCTGGATTCAATAGTTCTTGCGTTAGGATTGCCCCTGGTGCAATTTCTTCATCTTCATTCTCCGCATCACTGGATTCTACTTTTAAGTATGGATATTTCGCCAACTCATCGAGTGCTGCATTGATATTCGTACCACGATAATCCTTCATCTCAACCCCAATTCCCGAACTTACAACAACCGACAAGGTTGTGTTTTTATCGACTTCGGTATTTGGAAGTGGATGTACTTCAATGATCTTACCCTTTTCAATATCCTTCGTTAAGGTATAGGTCACATTGGTCGTATCGAGCTGTAATTCCTTTTCAAAACAAACATCCTTGGCTTCAATGAGCGTTAATCCAGTTAAATCTGGAACTTCAACCGTAGAGGCAATACGCCTAGCTTCTTGGAATTCGCGTACACCAAAGTAAATTCCCGAAACCGCTAAAGCACAAAGCAAAGTAACTAATAAAGCCATGGCAAACTTATTGTGTTTGACCTTTTTTTCTACCGCTGGTTTATTCAAACGTTCATTTGTACGTACGACTTGTTTGTCTTGTTGAATGGTTTGATCATAGATTTTTTCTTTTTCTTCTAGTTCACGAATCGCAACCGACTTACCAATGTTGACCTTTGGTTCATTCAAGCGTTCTGCTCGTAAACAGGTCTTTAAATCCAGTAACATTTCATTACAAGAACGGTATCTTCGACTTGGATCTTTCGCCGTTGCACGTAGGATAATATTGCTTAAGGACTGAGGAATTAACGAATTAATCGTTCGAATATCTGGCACATCATTGCGCATTTGTAATAACGCAACTTGCACGGCAGAATCGGCCTTAAATGGAACATCGCCCACAAGCATTTCATACATGACAATTCCTAATGCATAAATATCCGATTGTGCCGTTGCAGATTCACCACGCGCTAATTCCGGTGCTAGGTAGTGTACACTTCCCATCACATTATTGGCTTGGGTTAATTGAATACTACCCTTTGCTAAGGCAATTCCAAAGTCTAGAATCTTAATCGATCCATCGCTTTTTACAATCACATTCTGTGGTTTGATATCACGATGAATAATACCTCGACGATGTGCTTCGGATGTTGCACTTACGAGTTGTTTCATAATGTCGACGGTTTCCTCTTTTAAAAGTGCTCCTCGTTGTTGGATGACTTTCTTTAAGGTTCTACCTTCGACATACTCCATGACAATATAGTGATGCCCTTTGTATTCCCCTACATCATAAATCTCTACAATATTTGGATGACTCAAAGCGGTAGCGGCTTGTGCTTCGCGTTCAAAGCGCAATACCGATACAGCATCTGTACATAGCTCACTACGCAAAATCTTAATTGCGACTTGTCGATGCAAAATTGTATCAACGGCTAAAAATACATCTGCCATACCACCTTGACCAATGTGTTTAAAGACTTCATAGCGTTCTGCAATTAAGTTATTGCTCATAACGACTGTCTCCTTCCAAATCAATCAAGATTGCGGTGACATTGTCATAGCCTCCAGCCTCCAATGCCACTTGTAGTAGTTTTCGAACTCGTAAACATGGTGCACTTTCTTCATCTAACACAATCTTTGCGATCACATCTTCTTCGACATACCCATGCAACCCATCGCTACAAATCAAAAAGCCAAGCAATGGTTCATTATGCATTTCAATGTCGCATTTTACCGTGGACCAAACCCCTAAGGCATTGGTTAAGACGTTTTTCTTTGGATAATTCTCCGCTTCATCGACCGACAACTCGCCATGCATAATCATATCTTGCACTAAGGTATGGTCGGTTGTGAGTTGTTTAAAGCTTCCATCTTGCGAATAGCCATAGACACGACTATCGCCAATATTGATAATAAATCGACCACACTTACAAATCAAAACTCCAGACAATGTCGTTCCCATGCCTTTTAAAGCTTCAGTAAGTTTCCCTGTTTCATAAATGCGTCGATTGCACTTGGTAATTTCTTTTCGTACCCAGTATTGTACTTCTTCAAAATGTTCAAAGCCTTGGTTCATGGAAAAAGCTTCCGAGAAATGACGAATTGCAAGATGACTTGCAACATCGCCACCATTTCCGCCACCAATTCCATCACAAACCATGGCAAAGACATCGCCTACTTCATTGTAGGCAATGACATAACTATCTTGATTTGTTTTTCTTAGAATCCCGCGATCCGTTATTCCATAACACTTCATCGATCACTTCCCCATTTCATGTTTTGCACGTAATTGGCCGCATGCCGCATCAATGTCATCTCCATGTTTCTGACGAAGGGTTGCTTTGACCCCATGTTTCATCAAGACATCATAGAAATGCAAGGCAATCTTATCATTCGTTGTACGATACCCATGTTCATCAACCTCATTGTATGGAATCAAGTTGATATAGGCATTCATACCACGGATTAAATTCGCTAATATCTTCGCATCCTCATCGCTATCGTTCACACCATTTAACAAAATATATTCAAAGGTAATACGACGATTGTTTTCTTCCGAGTATTCCTTCAATGCATTCATTAACATGTCTAATGGATAGGCATGGTTAATTGGCATCAAACGATCACGCAACTCTTGGGTTGGTGCATGCAAGGAAATTGCTAAGTTGTATTGTTTGTGTTCTTTTGCAAATTGCTTAATCTTAGGCACAATTCCACACGTAGAAATCGTAATATGACGTGCACCAATCGCAAGACCCAAATCGGAATTAATCACCGAACAAAAGTCCATGACATTGTCATAGTTATCAAATGGTTCTCCCGTTCCCATAATGACAACATTTCCAACCCGTAAGTCTTCGATGTCCAATTCCTTTTGGATGTACATGATTTGGCCAACAATCTCACCTGCTGTTAAGTCTCTTTGTTTCTTCAAAAGACCAGAGGCACAGAAGGTACAACCCATATTACAACCTACCTGGCTTGATACACAGACTGATTGTCCAAAGTTAAAATACATCAAAACCGTCTCAATCGTTGCCCCATCTTGCAATTCAAATAAGTATTTCGCTGTTTTATCACGTGCAACTTGTTTGTTTACAAGCTTTAATGGCGATAAGACAAAACGCTCTTTTAATTGTTCAATCAAGCTTGCTGGTAAGTCTGTCATTTCATCAAACGAAGTTACTCGTTTACGATACAACCATGCATACAATTGTTTTGCACGATATTTCTTTTGTCCATATTCCGCAAGCATCTCTTCCATTTGCGTCATTGTTAAGTCATATATTGTTTGTTTCAAAGTCATGTTCTATCCCTTTTTCTATTTCGTATATTCATACATCGGTTAATCCGATGTTCTAATTTAAACATTGTAAAACCACACTGTTTCAAGCTCTATTATACCGCACTATTGACAATTATGAAAAACGAATTCAAATCCCCTATATTTGAGCATATGATTTCCAATTTTGTGCAAAACAACCTATGCTTTAAGTACTTCAAAGGAGAAAATAAATGAATATCTACGATTTTAAAGTAAATGCCATCGATGGCAAAGAAGTATCTCTAAACGAGTACTCAAATAACGTGCTACTCGTTGTCAATACCGCTACAGGATGTGGCTTTACACCACAATATGTCGAACTACAAGACATGTATGCAACTTACAAGGACAAAGGATTCGAAATCCTTGACTTCCCTTGTAATCAGTTCCACGAACAAGCACCAGAATCAAACGAAGACATCCATGCCTTCTGCATTGGACGTTTCGCAATTCAATTCCCACAGTTTGCAAAACTAGACGTAAATGGTGAAACAGCGCACCCTCTTTATGCCTAC
>JAHHRC010000106.1 GCA_020026035.1 Erysipelotrichaceae bacterium
TTAAAGTCGCCACTTAGAATGAGGAAGTCTCCTTTCTTGCGTATGCTTAATTCTTCCTTGAGTACTAAGATTTGTTTGTAGCGAACGGATGGGAGTAGATGGTCGAGGTGGGTATTGCAGAAGGTGAAGGTGGTGTTGTCGTACTTGTCTTTTAGAATGCCGTAGGTCGCAATGCGCGGGAAGAGGCTTGTGAAAAAGGAAGTGCCGGTTTGATCTGGTGTGGAAGATAGCCAGAAGGTTGATTCTTCTAAAAGTTCGAAACGGTCTTTGCGGTAGAGGATGCAGTTTCGTTCGTTTTTGGCTTTGTCATTGTTGGAACGAGGCCGGCCAAAGATGCCGTAGGTTTCGAATAATGGTTCTAAGTAAGGAATCATTTCGTTGGTGAATTCTTGTACACCTATTAGGTCTGGATTGTGGAACCGAATCATTTCTTTGATGGCTGGCGCGCGTTTTTTAAAGCACTGGTCACCAAAGTAGAATGGGAGTTCACACATCATATTTAAGGACATAATCGTAATCTTGCTCATACGTATAGTGTAGGACGATTTTTTGGGAATGCAATATGCTATCCATAAGTATTTCTTATGGAAGTGCGACTTTTATTACTATTTGTGGAATGACATGTGAAATTATTCTATAATGACGAAAAGAGTTGAGAAAGGAGTATGTATGAATTATGCGCTATGGGCTTTAGTGCCCCCGGTGTTAGCGATTGTGTTTGCTTTGTGGAGTAAGGAAGTGAATCTTTCTTTACTGAGTGGAATTGTAATTGGAACACTGATTTATAATGGGTTTCGACCGCTTGAAAGTATTGAGACAATGCTTTTGATTATGCAAGAGAAGGTTGGAGCGAATTATGGAGTATTGTTTTTCCTTGTGTTATTAGGCATGTTAGTGACGCTTATGAATGCAAGTGGAGCGACGAGTAAGTATGCAAAGGTGATGGAGAATCGTTTGAAATCTAAGAAACAAACGTTGTTTGCGACGATGTTTTTAGGAGTATTGATCTTCATTGATGATTACTTTAATTGTTTGACGGTAGGTACAGTGATGCGACCAATTAGTGACCGCAAGAAGATTTCCCGTGAGAAGCTTGCCTATATCATTGATTCAACGGCGGCTCCGGTTTGTATTATAGCCCCAGTATCTTCGTGGGCAGCTGCGGTATCTTCTTCATTACCAGATGGTAGTACGGTCGATGGGTTCTTGTTGTTTATGAAGACGATTGCATGTAATTACTATGCGTGGTTGTCGTTATTTATGGTGTTCATGGTGATTTTGTTAGAGGTTGACTATGGGCAAATGAAGGTCTTTGAAGAAAGAGCACAAGAAACCTATTCCTATGAGGATGAACATGTGGAAGTAGAAGGCAAAGGGAAGGTCATGGATTTGATTCTTCCGGTTGTTGTGTTAATTGTTTTATGCGTCATTGGTATGTTGTATACGGGTGGCTATTTAGAAGGTGCTAGTATTGCAAGTGCTTTTGCGAATTGTGATGCGATGATGGGCTTATCGATTGGTGCATTCTATACGGTATTGTTTACAGCATTCTTGTATTTACCAAGAGGGGTTGTTACACCAAAGCAGTTTATGGAAGCGTTAGTGGAAGGCTTTAACAATATGGTACCAACCTTGTTAATATTGATTTTTGCATGGACGTTGAGTGGTATTTGTGGTGTGAATTATTTGAATACTGGTGGCGTTGTTGGGGCGTTTGTGATGGAACATTCCATTGCGATTGATTATATGCCAGCGATCTTCTTTATCATTGCGATGTTACTGAGTATGGCGACAGGGACTGCTTGGGGGACGTTTGCGATTCTATTGCCAATTGCAGTATCGGTATTCCAAGATCAAATGTCGGTCGTAATGGTATTAACGTCTGCGGCTGTGTTGTCTGGTTCAGTCTGTGGGGATCATTTATCACCGATTTCCGATACGACGATTATGTCTTCCACAGGGGCTAGTTGTAATCATATCGACCATGTCTCATCGCAGATGCAATATGGGCTTGTGGTTGCGATTGTGTCGGTTGTTTGTTATGTACTAGCATCGCTTAGTAAGAATACGTATCTAGCAATGGGGGTTGGTTGTTTGAGTTTGTTTGTGTATTTGCTTGTAATGAAAAAGAAATAGGAACAAGAAAAATCCAATGCGTTTGGCACTGGATTTTTTGTTTTAGTAGTTTAGTTTTTTGAATTGTTCCCAAGGAAGGTATTCTTTTCCAAAGTGACCATAGTTTGTTGTGGTCTTGTAGATTGGCTTACGAAGATCTAGTTCCTTGATGATATTTGCAACAGAGAAATCAAAGTTCTTGTTTACGATATCAAGTAGTTCTTCATCGGATACTTTTCCGGTATTGAAGGTATTGATGTTTACGGAGATTGGGTTTGGTTCACCAATGGCATAAGACAATTGGATTTGCACCTTGTCACATAGACCATTCGCTACAAGGTTACGGCATACGTAACGGGAGTAGTAAGCTGCTGAGCGGTCTACCTTTGTTGGGTCCTTACTTGAGAAACATCCTCCACCAATTGGGGCATATCCACCATAGGAGTCAACGACGATCTTTCTTCCGGTTGTTCCAGAGTCACCGAAGGATCCACCAAGTACGAAGCTACCGGATGGGTTTACAAGGTACTTTGTGTTTTCATCGACATCACTTGCATCAATGACTGGTTTGATGACTTCATTCATGATGAGATCTTTGAGTTCTTCTTGAGTGATGTCTTTTGTGTGTTGTGTGGATACGACAATTGTATCGATGCGTTTGAACTTACCATCTTCGTATTCACAAGTAACTTGTGTTTTTCCATCTGGTTGTAAACGTGCATCGTTTCTTCTTACATCTTCCAAACGCTTTGCAAGACGGTGCGCTGCGTCGATTGCGTATGGCATTAGGCTTTCTGTTTCATTGCTTGCATAGCCAAACATAATCCCTTGGTCACCGGCAGAAACTTCATCGCGGTTAACGGCGTTGCAGATTTCTGAAGATTGGGTTGTGACTTTTGTGATCACCTTGTAATCTTCGTTGTAGCCGATTTCCTTTAGGACATTCTTTGCGATTGTTTCATAGTCAATCTTTGCTGTTGTTGTAGCTTCGCCAAAGACCATGATGAGTTCATCCTTGATGGATGCTTCGACTGCCATGTGGGCATATGGGTCTTGACGGATTGCCTCGTCGAGAATGCTGTCTGCGATTAGGTCACAGATTTTGTCTGGATGTCCGCTTGTTACGGATTCCGATGTGAAAAATAGTTTTGTCATAATAAAAAATCCTCCTTCTTGATTGTCTTATCAATCTTTTAAGAAAGAGATTTGCTTACTCTTTCTTTATCGGTGTCAGCGTTACCACCTTACTTATTTCTTTTTTCTCATAAGTAGGTTGGTATAAGGCCTACGAGCTGACTCTCTTGCCTCATTCTTGATAAAAGACATAAGTATCATGCCACTTAGGACAATGAAGGTCAATGAATCACCGGTATACAGAATTGCAGATTTGTAAATATTTGATGCAAAATTGTCATAAAGAGGTAGATGAGTTTCGTGTTTGCTTGAAGAAGTGATGCTATACTAGTAAAAAACAGGGGAAGAAGTTTTGTATGAAGATTAAGTGGAAAGAACAGACAAAGGAGCAGATCTTTGTCTACTCCGTGAGTGGCATTATTGTCATGGCGGTTTGGTTTATCTTTAAAAGTTGGGAGTTTGTGGCGGGATTCTTTGGGGGAATCTTTGCGTCCTTAAAACCCTTTCTGTTAGGGATTTGTTTGTGTTTTATTCTGTTACCAATGCGACGCATTGTGGAAGAAAAGTGGCTTGCAAGAGTGAATATCTCCATGCGAGCAAAGCGGAAATGGGCGGTTACGTTATCGATTATTTTGTTTATCTTTATTGTGGTGATGTTCTTTGTGATCTTAACACCGCAGATTATCTTATCGATGAAACATCTTGCGTCAAACTTAGATTCCTATATGCTTGGGTTTAACCAGTTTGTAGGTGGTTTAGGGACGGACTATGGGGAGTATTCCCACGTGGTTGAAACGTTATTTAATGAAGTGGAAGCGTTCTTACAAAAGACGATTAGTGGAGCCGATGGGCTTGTGGATACGCTTGTATCGTATTCGTTGACGTTTGTGAAGGGAATCTTTGATTTCTTTGTAGGAATTATTATTGCCGTGTATTTGTTGTTAGACTTAGAGAAGTTTAAACGGCAAATGCGGAAGTTGAACTTTGGGATCTTTCCAAAAGAGTTTGCAACACG
>JAHHRC010000107.1 GCA_020026035.1 Erysipelotrichaceae bacterium
AAAATGATGTACGATTACAAGCTACACTTGTCAATCAGAACCCCATGGGCTTGCCCGTGGCAACAGTCAGCAAAGGGAGTGAGTCTACATGAGTGAGTCAATGTTTGATGTATTACATCCGGAAGTGCAGTTGTTAATCGTCATAAAACTACAGATGCTTCAGCGGGAAACATTGCCGACTCTTACGTATCAAAATCTTGAAGATTATCTCTCAAAGATGCGTTGGTTACGAAAGACACCATCGACATTGCATGAGGTTGCGAATGACATATTGGCAATCAATTCGCATGAGGTCATTCGTTATTTAACGCATCAAGCCATCGTGGAAGGTAGCCGTGAGAAGTTGGAAGATTTCCATGATTTATTCGGAGGAGTGATTTAATGCAGAAAAACAAAAAGAAGACAGGGTTAACACTGTTTTACACTGTCATTGCAATCTTTGCGGTTCTGATTGCAACGTCCTACCAAGCGATTCAAACACATTTGAATCTTGGGTTGGACCTTGTTGGTGGATTTGAAATTCTTTATGAAGTAACACCACTAACAGAAGGTAAGAACGTCGATATGGCTGCTGTAACTAACAGTATTCAAAAGCGTATTAACGTTCTTGGGGTCAATGAACCGTTGATTATGGTTGAAGGAAACAACCGTGTTCGTGTACAGCTAGCAGGGGTTGCAGATCAACAATCTGCGCGTGAAATGCTAGGTACCACTGCAAACTTAACATTTAATGACGTAGATGATAACGAGCTTGCAGATTCATCCATCATTGAAGAAGGTGGCGCATCGCTTGCCTACCAAGATGGACGTCCAATTGTATCTTTAAAGATCAAGGACAAGGCAAAGTTTGGAGAAATGACAGGTGAAATTTCTCAAAAGCCAGCCGGTGAAAACATTATGATTATCTGGCTTGACCATGAGGATGGGGATTCTTACAAAGACGAATTCCAAAAGTCATTGGATGGACAAGAGCCAAAGTATATTTCCGCCGCATCGGTTCGTACAAGAATTGATGGCGACTGTGTCATTGAAGGAAGCTTCACAGAAAAAGAAGCGAAGACATTAGCTGAATTAATCAACTCTGGTTCCTTACCAGTGAAGATGACAGAAATTTCTTCGAATGTCGTATCTGCTCAATATGGGCAAGATGCACTTAATAAGACAGCCTTTGCTGGATTGTTAGGTGTTATCGCCATTATGATCTTCATGATTTATACCTACCGTCTACCAGGTGTGATTGCATCAATCATGCTTTGTGTGTATGTATGGGCAATCTTTGGATTATATGCCTTAATGGGTGCAGTCTTCACATTGCCAGGTATTGGTGCACTTGTATTGGGTGTTGGTATGACAGTCGATGCAAATATCATTACCTATGAACGTATTCGTCAAGAATTATGGAAGGGTCGTCGTGTTGTCAATGCGGCAAACGAAGGTCAAAAGTTATCCTTTAGTTCCATCTTTGATGCCCAAATCACAACATTGATTGCTGGTTTGATCATGTACTGGTGGGGTAATGGTGCCGTTAAGGGCTTTGCGACAATGTTAATTATTACCGTGTTTATGACACTTGTACTAAACGTTGCAATCTCTAGATGGTTACTCAATATGGTTGTAAGTTCTGGTAAGACAGATGACAAACCTCAATTGTATGGTGTTAAGGCGGACCAAATCCCAGATGTTTCGAAGGGACAAACACAGTTCTATACAGGTGTTAAGCCTTATGACTTTGTAAAGAATGCAAAGAAATACATTCGTGTTTCGGTTGCGATTATCGCAGTTGCCTTAGTCTTCTCGATTGTGAATGCATCGAAGGGTCAAGGTATGATGAACAAGGGAATTGACTTTGCGGCTGGTACAAAGCTAACAATCAGTTCGAATGAAGCGATTTCCATTGAAGATGTAAAGAATGAATTAAATAGCCTTGGATATGAAGGATTCAAATACCAAGTTGCTGGGGAAGACACTGTCTATGCCACAACAAAACAAGCTTTAGATAAAGAAGACTTGAATACCATCAAGGATGCCTTTATTGAAAAGTATGGCATTGAACCAGGGGATAACGTTGTAACACCAATTGTTGGACGTGAACTTGCCCATAACGCAATGATCCTAACACTTGTTGCTTGGGTTGCAATGCTTGCGTATATTGCAATGCGTTACGAATGGGATTATGCGGTAAGCTGTCTTGTAGCGCTTGTACATGACGTATTGATTACACTATCTGTCTTTGCAATTCTAAGACTGGAAGTAAATACCGAATTGATTTCCGTATTACTAACAATCATTGGTTACTCAATCAATAACTCGATTGTTGTCTTTGACCGTCTACGTGAAATCATGAATGACAAGCACAACCATGTGAAGAAGAGCGAATATGCTGTGATTGTCAATGAATCACTAGGAAATACAATCCGTATGTCCTTGAATTCATCCTTCTCAACATTATTACCTGTTATCTTCTTATTAGCACTTGGTTCTAAGAGCATCTTCACATTCACATTCGCTATGTTTGTGGGAATGATTGCTGGTACGATTTCTTCGATCTTCATCGCACCTAGAATGTGGCTATATATCCGTAGTCACCATGATGTGAAGAAGAAGCCAAAGAAAGAAGTATACAAAGAATCACTTGATGAATATACAATCAAGGGAATCAACGCGTAATACATTGAAGCTATCTACGATCTTGTAGGTAGCTTTTTTCGTTGTGGTAGGAAAACTTGTTAGAACTTCAAAAAGAAAGTAAAATGGGTTTATTGAAAAAGGGTGTTAGTATGAAATTTGAAACATTAAGAAAAGAGTATCCAGCTTTCTATTACCATGGGTTTTCCATTGTCGAAAGCGATAGTGAAATACAGATTGTGTATGACTTTGAGATTCAGGGTCTATCACACTTTAATCCAGATTATGTCATTCCCAAACCAAAGGGAGTCGATCATATCGGCGAATATAAAAACATTCGCGAAGTCGCATTTAACTTAGGAATGATTGAGTTAATTTCCTATTGGAAACTAACTTGTTCCCCAAATGTCATTGTGGAATGTGGTACGTTAGATGAAAAACAAGTGATGTGGTGGAAGAATTTATACTTCCATGGCTTAGGAGAATTCTTCTACATCAATGGCATTGAAGCAGATCCAAAAAACTTTTTGTTTATCGTAGCCATTGGAACGCCATTTGATGGTTTAGAAGATACACGTACGTATCAAGGAAACTTAATTCCAATTGGTGGCGGAAAAGATAGTTTTGTAACATTAGATGTATTGCATACCTTAAAAGCGCAAAACAAAGGATTTATTATCAATCATATTATTTCTGCCGAAAACTCTGCTCGTGTAGCTGGTTATGAGAATGAGAATCTAATTGTGATTGAACGTTCGTTAGATCAAAGAATGCTTGAATTTAACAAACAAGGTTACTTAAATGGTCATACGCCATTTAGTGCCATGGCTGCCTTTGCAAGTAGTTTAACAGCGATGATTTATGGCATTGAACATATCACATTATCCAATGAAGCAAGTGCCAATGAATCAACCATCAAAGATACGAAAGTCAACCATCAATACTCCAAGACCTTTGAATTTGAACAAGACTTCAAATGGTATATGGATACCTATGTAAGTGAAAAGGTACATTACTTCTCACTACTAAGACCACTGTCAGAATTACAGATTGCCGGTATTTTTGCAATGTTAGACAAAGAAGTGCATGAAACCTTCCGTTCGTGTAATGTTGGAAGTAAACAAGGGGTATGGTGTGCCCATTGTGCGAAATGCTTGTTTGTGTATGTGTTACTATCCGCATATTTAAGTGATGAAGATTTGATTCATATCTTTGGAAAAGACATGCTCAACGATGAAACGATGCTTGATTTATTTAAGCAATTGAGTGGTTTAGTCGATGATAAGCCATTTGAATGTGTTGGAACGCGAGATGAAGTAAATGTTGCTGTTTGTATGAGTATTCAAAACTACAACAAAGCAAACAAAGAAATTCCATACCTTTACAAAGTCTATATGGAATCAAAGTTGTATACCGTTTATCAAAACAAACAAGTTGATCTTTTAGAATTCAACAATGAAAACCTCGTTCCAATGCCATATCAAAAGCTATTAAAGAATCGTCTAGTGGAGGCGAAAGAATTATGGAAACTGTAAAGACTTGGAAGAATGTCTTTGTAGGTAAGAAAATCTTACTTTGGGGCTTTGGTCGTGAAGGGCTTTCTTCCTACAATACCATTCGTAAGTTTAGTGA
>JAHHRC010000108.1 GCA_020026035.1 Erysipelotrichaceae bacterium
GGAATGTTTTTGGGGAATTATCCATCGACGATTGGTTCAAGCTGTGCCTTGTTACTGGTGGTGTGTGGAATTTTCTTAATCATGCGTAATGACATTGATTGGCAAACACCTGTGTTCTATATTGCAACGGTGTTTGTGATTGCCTATGCAACAGGGATGTTCCATGGGGTAGGACTTGCGTATGCTGTGTTCCATGTGCTTGCAGGTGGTGTGTTGTTTGGTGGAATCTTTATGTTAACAGATCCAGTCACAACTCCTGTAAGTCTTAGTGGGCGTATTATTTATGCGGTATGTGCAGCGAGTCTTACAATGATTATTCGTATGAAGTCGAATTTAAGCGATGGTGTTTTATATGCGATTCTTTTGATTAACATGTTAACACCAGCGATTGAAACGATGATGGATGGAAACCAAATCAAAGATGCGAAGAAGCTTCGTAATAAGACTTTGATTACTTGCTTGATCTTTATTGCCATGGCAATTGGGGTTGGTGCAAGTCTTGAGTCAAAATTAGATACTGGCAATGAAGTTGCAAGTGTTGTTGAAGTGGATTACTAGGAGGGCATATGAAGAAAGAAACAACAGCGTATAAAGTAGTTCTTCTAAGTGTCCTATGTGCGATTTGTGGGTTTGTATTGTCATTTGTCAATCAAATTACGGCACCTAAGATTGAAGCAGCTGCACTTGCGCAAGTGAATGCGAGCTTAGAAGAAATTTATCCAAATGGAAGCTTTGAAGTGTTTGAAGACTTTGAAGATGAGTCGAAAACAATTCAAGATGCGTATCTTGCAAAGGGGCAAGGTATGGTCTTTAAGTTAAAAGTAACAGGGTACAATGCGGATGGGTTTACCTTCCTTGTGGCCTTTAATAACGATGGTAGTGTGCAAGGCTTTGTACCACTGCAACAAAATGAAACAGCGGGCTTTGGAGAACGTTGTTTCCAAGAAGAGTATGTAAACTCAGTACTTGCTTTAACGTCCAATGATTCGGTGGATGTATTGTCGGGTGCGACGTTGACTTCTTCCGCGATTCAAGAAGGTTTTGATGCGGCACGTCGTGTGTTTAATGACTTCAATGGCATTGAAACCAAGGAAGTAGAAGCCAAGGTTGTTGAAGCCAAGGCAGTAAGTGTGAACTTAAGCGATGCCTTTGAAGAAAATGGTGTAACGGTGGAAGAAGTTTCCAATGATGGAAGTGTAGCGGTTTACCATTGTACAGCGAAGGGCTTTGGTCTAATTGATCCAAATGGTATGGCAAGTGCTACGGAACATGACTATGCACGCAACGTTGCAAATATTACTGTTGATTTAGAAACGATGCGTGTGAGTGGAATTGAGCTTGAATCCTTTGGGGATACAGAAGGCTTTGGCGATAAGGCAGTAAGTGTTGAGGCGTTAGCTTCCTTTGTTGGAACATCGTTAGAAGATTCTATTGACTGTGTTGCGAAGGCGACGTATACAAGTAAGTCCATTGCGTCGATGGTTCATGCAAGTCTTGAATATGCAAAGAATGGAGGTATTGGAGAATGAGTGAAAAACGTAAATTGTCCGATGAGTTGATTTTCAACAATCCGGTCTTTGGAATGTATCTTGGTATTTGTTCGGTACTTGCGATTACCAACAACATTAATAATGCCCTAGGTATGGGTGTTTCGGTTATTGTGGTATTGGTTTTATCCAATATCTTAGTGTCCCTAGTGGCACCAATTACACCTGAAGAAATTCATATTCCGGTGTATATCATTATCATTGCAACACTTGTAACAGTGGTTGGAATGGTGATGCATGCGTATGCGCCTGAGTTATATTCGGCCCTTGGTACGTTTATCGACTTGATTGTTGTAAACTGTATTATCTTAGGGCGTGCGGAAGCGTATGCGTGTAAGCACAATGTGCTTGATTCCTTAGTGGATGGATTGATTATGGGGCTTGCCTATACGGTAGCGGTATTTATGATGGCGTTGATTCGTCAGGTACTTGGTACTGGTTGTCTATCTTTGACAAATCCATTCAATGGGGTGGAAGTGTTTGATCTTCGTTTGATTCCTGCGGGGTTTGAGATTCCAATGTTTACATCCCAAACGGGTTCGTTCTTAACATTTGCAATGTTAGCGGCTTGGGTTGCGAATAAGAAAAACATTGCCGAAGAACTTGCAGCGAAAAAGGAACGCGAAGAAAAGATTGCGAAAGCAAAAGCGTTAAAAGAAGCGCAAGCGAAAGGAGCTAAATGATGAATTTATTTACATTGTTTATTTCTGCTGTCCTTATTAACAACATTATTCTTACGAAGTTCATTGGTATGTGTCCATTTATGGGGGTTTCCAATAAGTTGGAATCGGCCATTGGTATGGGTGCTGCGGTTACCTTTGTAATCTTTGGCGCATCGATGTTGTCATGGGTGTTGTATTACTTTGTGTTAGTACCACTTGGGTTGGAATACATGAAGTTGATTTGCTTTATTCTATTGATTGCCTCATTTGTGCAATTTGTAGAAATGTTTATTAAAAAGACATCGCCTTCGTTGTATAAGTCTTTGGGTATTTTCTTACCGCTTATTACAACAAACTGTGCGGTTTTGTTTGTCGCTTTAGATAACATTACCCAAGAATATACGATCGTTGAAACGATGGTAAATTCCTTAGCAGTTCCAATTGGCTTTACGTTAACAATTGTCATTTTTGCGACAATGCGTGAACGTTTGGCCGCAAGTGATGTGCCAAAGGCCTTCAAAGGAAATCCGATTGCCTTTGTGGCTGCGGCGATTATGGCGATTGCCTTCTCTGCCTTTGCAGGATTGGTATAAGTATGGAGAAGATGTATGCAATTTTGATTGCCGCATCGCTTCTAGCACTGTATATCTATTTGCGTAAGCTCAATCAAAACACACCGGTTCCACCTGGTTGTGAAGACTTAGGTCCGGAGTGTGAAAGTTGTGGGTTTACGGATTGTTCGATTAAGAAAAAGAAGGAGAGAGAAAGTCATGATTAATGCAATTGTTATGATGCTTGTATTAGGAGGGCTTTGTGGTCTATTCCTAAGTATTGCGTCGAAGAAGTTTGCGGTTGAAGTCGATGGCCGTGTGGAAAAAGTATTAGGAAAGCTTCCTGGGTATAACTGTGGAGGTTGTGGCTATGCTGGTTGTAGCGGCATGGCAGAAGCTTTGGTAAGTGGGGAGTCTAAGGTGGAAATGTGTAAACCTAGTAAACCAGATGTCAAAGCAGAAATTACTGCAATTCTAAAAGAAGAAGCGTAATGAAAAGAGTGGCGAAAGTCACTCTTTTAAAATGTTTGTTTGAATGTTTCGTATACAGTAGTAGGAAGGTGATGTATATGGAGAGTAAGAAACGAACGATTCTTCTTGTGATAACGTGTAGTATGGCACTGGTTGTGGTGATTTTGTTTGGTATGGATGTATTAAGTGAAAAGAAGCTTGATTTACAAAAGGTATATGTGGCTAGGTGTGATATCAAACCTAGAACTTGTATACAGGAAGAAGATGTGTTGGAGATTGAAGTGCCTCATAGTTATCTTCTTGATTATGTGGTTGTTGAAAAAGATGACATTGTTGGCAAATATACATCGATTCAAGGGATGATTCCAGCGGGGAGTTTGTTTTATGAATCAATGTTGTACGATCGATCTAGTTTACCGGATTATCCCGAGTGTGAACTACGAAAAAACCAAGCTGCCTATACCCTGGAAGTGGATTTAGCGAAGCTTGGTGGTACGTTAGTTGCGAATCAACGCGTTGATTTGTATGTGACGTTGAAGAAAGACAAAGAGAATCATGTGTCGGATTGTTTATTTGAGGATGTACGGATCATTGCGATTAAGGATCATCAAGGGATAGATCTTGAAGACCAAAATAGTTCAAAGACACCGTATTTGGCGATTCTTGCGATTGATCGTGAGGATATTAAGTATCTTGCAAAGGCCGATGAGATGGGTTCGATTCGTTTGTTTTCAACGGATAAGACGTATGATACAAAAGGGGAAGCGACGCTTCGGAAGGATACGGAGTTGTTTTTAAGACTCAGTGAGAATGCATAAAAAAAGAACGGATTGTCCGTTCTGTTTGTATTCAATGGGCAGGCTGACGAGACTCGAACTCGCGAGTGCTGGAGCCACAATCCAGTGTGTTGACCAACTTCACCACAGCCTGCATATTGTTTGTTGAATAAATGGGCAGGCTGACGAGACTCGAACTCGCGAGTGCTGGAGCCACAATCCAGTGT
>JAHHRC010000109.1 GCA_020026035.1 Erysipelotrichaceae bacterium
ATATTACAAATGAAGCGGTTGTTTAGATGACTTCAACGGAGGTAGAAATGAATATTTATAGAATTATAAGAGGCGGGTTTAAATGGATTTTTAATCCAACGTATAGGTGGTTACTCAATGCAAGGTATGGGAAATATAATCTCATGTCAGATCAAGAGTATCTTAGTAAGATGTTTCGTTTGATGCTTAATTATGATATTAATTGGGAAAATCCGAAAACATTCAATGAAAAGATGCAGTGGTTGAAGTTGAATTATCAAAAGCCGGAGTTCACTACGATGGTGGATAAGTATGGAGTTCGTGAATATGTTACGAGTTTGATTGGGAAGGAACATGTTGTACCACTATTGGGTGCTTGGGACAATCCAAATGATATTGATATTGATACACTTCCAGATCAATTTGTTATGAAAACAACGCATGGTAGTGGTGACATTTATATTTGTCGAGATAAGAGTCTTTTCGACATAGATAAGGCTAAGAAAGCAATGGTCAAGTCTATGAAGGAAAACTACTATTACCAATCGCGTGAATGGCCGTATAAAAACGTTAAACCTAGAGTGATAGCTGAACAATATATGCAGCACGGTGGAGAGCGGAATTTGCGTGTATATAAGGTGTTTAACTTTAATGGAGAACCTAAAATTGTTCAGGTAATTCAAAATGACAAGACTAGGGATGAAGCAATTGACTACTTTGATACGGATTGGAACCGATTGGAATTGCGTCAGAATTATCCGAATAGTAAAGTAATTCCGAGCAAACCTGAAACGCTCGAAAAAATCATTGAATTATCACGCATGTGCAGTAAGGGTTTCCCGTTCTTAAGGACGGATTGGTATGAAGTGAATGGCAAGGTGTATTTCTCTGAGTTCACCTTCTACTCTGATGCGGGTATGGCAAAGTTCTATCCAGAGTCTTGGGATTTGGAGCTAGGTAACTTGATTGATTTGCCGAATCGTACAGTTGTAGAAGAATAGCATATTTCGATAATGAGCAGGGATTAGATTTCCTGCTTTTTGAATAGGAAGATGACTGTTGTTTGTATTTTAGGTTGAGGGAGATTGTGTAATTGATTGAATCTATGCTTTATGTTCATTCAGTTAGAACGATTGTTGTGGTACAATCTTAGTATTGAGTTGAGTGAATCACTTAGCTTGTATATTATATTTGTGATTGAATTGATTAACGGATCGACCGAAGAAAGTAGGCTGACATGGAAAAGTTTAAAGAGAAAGTATGGTTAAGTACTCCGACGATGCATGGAGACGAACTGAAATATATGAAAGAGGCGTTTGACACGAATTGGATGTCTACGTCTGGTGAAAATATTGCTGTGATTGAGGAGGCGTTTGCGAAGCGTATTGGTTGTAAGTATGCTGTGGCGTTAGCTACGGGTACAAGTGCTTTGCATTTAGCGATGAAGATTGCTGGTGTTAAACGTGGTGAGTATGTTTTTTGCAGTGATATGACATTTGCGGCTACGGTAAATCCAGTTGTGTATGAGGGTGGTATTCCGGTATTTATTGATTCGGAATATGACACGTGGAATATGGATCCGGTTGCGTTAGAGAAGGCGTTTGAGTTGTATCCAAATACAAAGATTGTTGTGGTTGTTCATTTATATGGTGTTCCTTGTAAAATGGATGAGATTAAAGCAATTGCTAAGAAGCATGGAGCGTTTATTGTAGAAGATGCGGCTGAATCGTTGGGTGCTACATATAAAGGTGTTGAAACTGGAATGCTTGGTGATGTTGGTTGTATTTCCTTTAATGGGAATAAGATTATTACAGGATCAAGTGGTGGTATGTTGTTAACAAATAGTAAGGAAGTTGCAGATAAGGTTCGTAAATGGTCAACACAGGCAAGAGAGGCCGCTCCTTGGTATCAACATGAAGAGATTGGTTACAACTACCGTATGAGCAATGTCATTGCTGGTGTTGTAAGAGGACAGATTCCTTATTTAGATGAACATATTGCTCAGAAGAAGGTAATCTATGAACGCTATAAAGAAGGCTTTAAAGATTTACCAATCCAGATGAATCCATTTGATGAACGTGTATGTGTTCCTAATTATTGGTTGTCTTGTATGGTGATTGATCAAGAAGCGATGTGTAAACAGGTGCGTAGTGACCATGAGGCTTTGTATAGTAAAGAACCGGGTAAGACATGTCCTACGGAGATTTTAGAAGTGCTTGCTAGTTACAATGCAGAGGGCAGACCTTTATGGAAACCAATGCATATGCAACCAAAGTTTGCGAAGCAGCCTTTTGTGACACGCTTTGGGAATGGTAGGGCTTTGACAAATGCATATATGGATGGTGGTTTGATTGGTAATGATGGATTGCCAATGGATATCGGAAGTGATATCTTTAGTCGTGGTATATGTCTACCTAGTGATAACAAAATGAGTTTAGAGGATCAAAATAGGGTGATTGAAATTGTTCGCTCTTGTTTTGGTAAGTGAGGTGAGTTGATGTTACAACGATATGAAGACTGGAAGTTTAAGATGTCTTCTTATCAGATGGCTTTGAATATTATAAGCATTGATAAGATGACAGTAGCACCAGTGAATGGTTCGAACTACAGGGATAAACGTACGGCGTTTTTAGCTGGTGAGTTATTCTCAATTGAAACAGATGCTTCGATGATTGAAGTGTTGAAGGCGATTCAAGCGGATGAATCATTGGAAGAGTATCTTCGTAAAGAGGCAATGCTTTATGAACGCGAGATGCAAAAGACACTTTGTATTCCAAAAGATGAGTACATTGCCTTTGCGGAATTATGTGATGCGTCTTACGATGCATGGCATAAGGCAAAGCTAGAGAATAACTATGCAATCTTTGAACCATATCTTAAGAAGGTGATAGAGACAAAGAAGAAGTTCTATGGCTATCGTAAGAGTGATTTGTCGATTTATAATCAAATGCTTAATGACTTTGAACCTGGTATGAATGTTGAAAAGTACGATGCGTTCTTTGATGTTGTAAAAACGCATTTAGTGCCTTTGATTCATGAAGTGACTCAAGCAAAACAAATTAATACAAGCTTCTTAGAGAAGAAGTATCCAATTGAATTACAAAAGAAATTTATGGATGAAACATTACTTCCTTATCTTGCCTTTACAAGTGATTGGGGCTATCAAAATGAAACCGAACATCCATTTACAAGTTGGACATGTGAACAGGATTGTCGTGTAACTACGAAGTATGTAGAAGATAATTTGTTATCTGCTATTTTCTCTACGATTCATGAAACAGGGCATGCTTGGTATGAGCATAACATTGATCCAAAGTATGATGGTTCAATTCTTTCTGAGGGTGTTTCAAGTGGAATGCATGAATCACAGTCTCGTTTCTGTGAAAACTATCTAGGCAAAGAAAGAGCGTTCTGGATTCATTTATATCCAAAACTACAAGAACTCTTTGTGGAACAATTAAAGGATGTTAGCTTTGATCAGTTCATGGACGCAATGAATGCATCTTGTCCATCGCTTGTTCGTACGGAAGCAGATGAGTTAACGTATCCAATTCATGTCATGATTCGTTATGAGATTGAAAAAGGTTTGTTTGATGGTTCAATTTCTACAGAGGGATTAGATCAAACTTGGAATGCTATGTATAAGAAGTATTTAGGTGTTGATGTAACAAGTGCAACAGATGGAATCTTACAAGATGTGCACTGGTCAGATGGTAGCTTTGGATACTTCCCAACCTATGCATTAGGTAGTGCATTTGCATCACAATTCTATCAATCTATGAAAGAAGAAATGGATGTTGAAAAGGCACTTGCAAGTAATAACTATTTAGAATGCATGAATTGGCTAAAAGAAAACATCCATCAATATGGATGTCGCTATGAAGCAGATACGATTCTAAATATGGTATGTCATACAGGCTTTGATCCGATGAGCTATGTGAACTACTTAGAGAAGAAGTATCGTAAGCTATACAATCTATAATTGGCTTTCTATTGTATGAGATTGCTAAGGTTTAAAAATGATTGAAGTAACGGTTTGATATCGGGAGTGTTTAGATCAGAATTATTTAACTATGGTCAATATATCGAAATAGATAAAAAGAATTCAATAGAAACACATTTTATGAAAATGAGTGTATTTCGAAGGCATATAGACCGATGCAGGGAGGTATATGTACATGAGTGATTTGAAGAGAAGAGAAGTTCCTTTTAGCCCACC
>JAHHRC010000011.1 GCA_020026035.1 Erysipelotrichaceae bacterium
GGTGTAGTTGTTTCACTTCCGCCTGTCTCAGGTTCTTTTGTCTCAGGAGTAGGAGTTTCACTACCACCTGTTTCTGGTGTTCCTGGTTCAGGATCCTTTTCACCTGTTCCACTGCCTTCACCAGGTTCAGGTGTTCCTGTTTCAGGTTCCTTTTCTTTTGTTTCACTGCCTTCACCTGGTTCAGGTTCTACTTCTGGTTCAACTTCAGGTAATACGACATCTGTTAGAGTTTCGTAGTCAGTAACTTCACTACGTAATCCTTCTGGAACTTGTTCATATGCCTTCTTCGCAGCTTCTTTTGCACTGTCATACGCTTCCTTCAAAGGTTTTAAGCTTTCAACTTCTTCCGCTGTAAATTTCGGACCAAGTTCTTCTACCTTTTCAGCAAACGCATTCTTCTTTTCTACTGCATCTTTGACTGCCTTCTTTGCATTACGAACATCTAACTTATCACTCTTACCATTGTTGTTTTCATCCACAAATGGTGTCTTGAATGTTCTTACTTCAAAGATTTCTAACGGACTGTTTTCCCAGGAAATACGAAGATCCAATAACGCTAGACCATCCTCTCCTAGTTCTAAAGTCGTAAAGCTTGAATCAAGCTTACCTACTTCCATCCACTTCGATTCGACATTCGTACTGTAAAGTTCTTGCTCATCACAAACACGAGCTTCAACCTTAACATCTTGACCTTCTTTGAAGTTTGACACAATGTTCACCGCATTGTGATCTGTATCTTGTGATAGATGGTAAACCAACTCTGCCTTGCCATTTTCAACCTTATAGCTCGTTAGAATCTTTCCATCTACGATATTTTGAGGCAATGAGAACTCTGTGAAGCCATTCTCTGTTTCAACCGTTGGGTCATGAACTTCCTTCACATACTCACCCTCGTTAATCTGCATTTCTTTGATTTCTAAGAATCGATGTGGGTAATTCGCAGTCACAAGAATCCGCATGTACTTCGCTGTCTTAGGTTCCTCAAGAATACCCTCAACATAACGATTACCAGGATTACTTGAATCATGCGTCCAACCAGCAGATAGGGAATCATCGTTACGTTCATTTTCCGTTTCATCCCCAACCACAATCACATCTGTCCAATCACTCTTATCGTTACTAATTTGAACTTTACCATCTCTTAAGAAGTCAACCGTTCCATCTTGAACATACATCCGCAACTTCTTAATCTCACGTGGTTCACCCAAATCAATCACAACCGTGTTGTTCTTTCTTTGTGCATCACAGAATTTCACACTCGTATTGAACTTACGATCAAACATGTCCTTCAAGTTCTTACGAACACGAACATCTTCCGCCTTGTAACTATCATTCAAACCAATCGTCGTTTCTACCAACTTAACCGGCGCAATCTCTTTTGTCTTAACAACTAAATCACACGCAGGTAGTACAACATCTTCATTTGAATCATTAAAGACTCTTACATAACGAACAAGCTTATGATCACTCACTTCATTTGGACTATACCATTCCACCATATTCGCAGAATACATCACCTTCAATGGTGCTAGATCTACAACCGCATCATCCTTCATAACCTTAATTTCAGTTCCTTCATGAATACGATCCAACTTCAATCCAACATACTCATTCGCCTTTAATGTATGACCTTCATTCAATACCATACGATAGCTATCATACTCAACAAATGTCTCTGTTTCCTTCAAGCTATCTTTATTGGTATCGGTAAACGTTTTAACACCATAATAACTTTCAATATCAAACCGGCTAATTCTCCACCAACGTGCAAGGTGCTTTGTATTACGCATGCGAACTGCTTTCGCCTTCACATTGTCTACCGCAATATCATATTCACGAGAATTATTCATTTGTTTTAACTCATGCCAAACATCATCTTCTCCAAGGTATTCCACAACACCCTTTTCAATCTTGTCGTTAACACCTTGACGAATAAACACGTGTGTAACAGTAGAAACATGAGGGAAGTTGTACTGAACAAAGGCTCCTACCGCAACGTTTCCATTTCCTTCATTAAAGTTAAGCATAGCTTCGGTTTCAGGATTACCATCAAGCATTTTGCCCTTATTCGTACCACCCACAAACCTAATATTGTCACTAATCACAATACCAGTTGGATTTGCTTCTACATTCGTAATTGGACGATTAATCGCAATCTCACGAACCGCCAACCACTTATCTGTAACACGTTCTGTCGCCTTCAAACGAACACCACTTGCCTCAATGTTCAAGTTTTCAAGATAAATCTTATCTTCGCCACCCGTCACATTCTCAGCGTTCAATACTTGCCAGTTACCACTTGCATCTAAGTATTCAATATTCGCTCTTCTAAACGTATCGGTCTTATTGGCATTTGTACCCATCACAAAGCCAAGTGAGTTAATCGTAATTGGTTTCTTAAATTGTAAGCCAACAAAGTCACCAACTTCTGTCGTAGTCGGGTTTGTAATCAACACATTTGTTGAATACTTACCATCCAACACCGCATTCACATCACCACTATTGATGACACGATTCGTAATAAACTGCATGGAAACACGACTTGGATCCAAAATACTTTCCATCTCATTTGCTAAACGAGACTGCAAGCTTAGAATAAATGGCTTAATATGCTGAACACCAAGCTCGGCATTTTGAATACTACCAACATAGTTAAACGAATGCGTCTTTGACTTCGCATAGGCATCATAACCCTCTTTGTAGTGAATCCAGAAGTCATCATTCTTACCAGCCTCTAAATCCTTCGTCGCTTGTAAGAACGCAAACACCGCATCACACTGATCAATCGTATTACCTAACCAGTAACGAATCTGCGTACGCATCTTCTCGTTACCATGTTCCTGGTAGAAAAGAGCCGCATTCTTAATCTTTGTAAACTCTTCAATCAAGACTTCACGTTCTGCACTTACATCTTCGCCATTTTCAAACTTCGTTCTAAACGCATTCAGCTTTGGAGCTAATTCCACAGACTCTTCCAGCTTCACTACCGTAGAAGCCGGCATATCTTGGTTCACCATATGCTTACCAAGCTCTCTAAAGGCAATCGAACCTTCCGAATCTTCAAACGTACCATTTTCTACAAAGTTAAACGCAATCGCATTCACATGTTGCGCCTCTTCATTGCTTTCATACATATTCCATGTATATTCACTCTCAGTAAACAATGCAATCTTAGAAGGCTCCGCCTGTTGCATCGGATTCAACATAATACCGCGAATCTTTGTCGCATCCACACCTGGGTGTAAGAACTTCTCACCACCACCAAGAATCAAATGCTGCTTCGAGTTATCCGAACATGGCCAGTTAATCCACAAGGAAATCGGTTGATAGGTATTACCACCAGCACTCAAATTACGTTCTACCGTATTCAAGAACCAATTCGTCACTTCACCCCAGATCTTACCTCCAGTCAAAGTCATCGAACAATTCGCAGGCAATCCATTGTTCAAAATACGCAACTGCGCATTCGAACCATCACCCATGTAGTTATTTGGCACAAAGATCATCTTCGTATTCAAACCAGGATAATCCATCTTCTGTTCTTCTAACCAATTCGTTAAATCACGCATCAAACGATTATAGCTACCAGAACCTCCAGCAGGCGGTTCTGCATCGTCTGCTAAAATACCAAACTCACGAACACCCGCATCCAACAATTGCTTAAACTTCTTTTCAACAGCCTTTAAATCATTCTTATAGTTTTGATTATCAAAACGAATCTCATGATGCATAAATGGATGTAATGTCCATACATAGCGATTCTTTGTCTGGTTACCAACACGCGCAAGTTCCTGAATACCAGCCAATTGCGCACTTGGGTACAACTCACGCCACTTCTCATTGTGATACTTATCATTCTTAGGCGCAAAGAAGTACTGATTCAACTTCAAATCGCCACCAAATTGCATCAAGGAAATACGATCTGCATTCGACCAAGGATTTCCATAGTAACCCTCAATGAATCCACGATTCTGAATCATCGCATAGTCTTCCATCACTTGATCACGAACGATCGGAAGTTCCGACTGCTTTAAGATATGTTTCAAGGTCGTAATACCATAGAACACCGCATCCGTATCCTTACCAACAATCGAAATACCATTGTCTTTTACAACCATGCGATACGCATCAATCTTCGTAAACAAGTTCGCATCCGCTGCACTAACCGCTTGATGAACACTTGCAACCTTGGCATCATTTACAACACCAAGCATGATATTCACCTTCCCATCTTCCTTCTCATAGGAAGTCGTATAGGAAATACCATTATCCTGTAATACTTGTTTCAAACGATTAATCGTATAGATATCCACATTCTTAACAAGCACAATATGCACACCATTCATAAGTGATGTCGCACTTTCCACATAACGAACATCATGTGGCGTTGGATATACCGTATACTCTTTTGCAAGATACGAAGGATCTATCGCAACCACTTCACTGTTAAAGTCATATTTACCCGTAAACGTATCCTCTAATTCCACTGTTCCATCTTGAGCAACACGTTCACGCACATAAGGCTGCTCTACTTCTTCAACAACCTCTTCACCCTTTAACAATAGCGCATCCAATGCACTACGTAATGCACGTTCTGCATTCTTCACATCTTGATAACGAACCGTATTTTCAAGGCATCTTGTACCTTCTACTAACGCACTACGAACTGCTTGCATCAAATCGTCTTCAAATTGCTCTGCAACTTCTTCATACAAATTCGCTTCAATGACAAGCTTCTTCAAATTAGCCTTCACATCCGGTGTTACAAACACAAACGAATCCGCCGAGCCAAAGCCTTCATGCCCACTCAACACTTCAATCTGAATCGAGCGAACTTCTTTCTCATCAAAGAGAATTTCCTTCACAGAATTATTGTCGGCAAGTGTTACATCCTTAAGCAATTGATACTCACTTTCATCAACACTCTTACCATACACCTTCATCCGGGTAATCGTTCCATTTGCCCCATTCTTACGAGGTGTATAAAGCATACGATTCACAACTGCATCTTCATTCAAATCAATCGTAATATGGGCAGGCAACTGTTTCTTACCACCCGTATACTTCGTATGCCACAACGTACCATTTGCTCCATCAAAGGCATTACCAACAACACCATCTCCAGGATTTTCGTTGTCACTACGAATCGTAGCACCACTTACATCCAAGTACTGTGTAACACCCTTTACTTGATCGACTTCAAAGTTATCCACAATACCCTTCATTGCATGACTCTTACTACCAATATATGCCGCAGGAATTGTAAGTGTTGCAGATCTTGCATCACTACCACCCATAGAAAGAGTATCCACCAATTCCCCATTCACATACAAGGACGCACTACCAATACCACCAACAAACTCTAAGTGGTACCACTTATTCTTCTCTAAACGATATCTAAAGGAGTAATCATAATTCTCCGCACTAAAGCCAACACGACCCGTCTTCTTCTGTACCAACTTAATCGCCGTTGTCTTAGACTCACAAAGAATCTGTTCCCCTTGTGCATCCGCATCAAGCTTTACATACGCCGACAAACGATTCACAGGACCAACTTGTGCAATCGGTGTCTTAAAGTAACTCTCGTTTCCATGCAACTGTAAACCACCCGAGAACTTACCAGCCACAAACTCCACATTTGTCGCATCGCTTCCATCATTTCCATTTCCGGAATAGTCCCTCAAGTCTTTCACATCAAAGGTATAATTCAATACCCCATTCGAAACCGTATTTACCTTATGGTAAGGATTCAAACCAACTGCCTTACCAATCGCTTCGTTCTTTGTCTTAAACGCTTCAAAGTTACCAACATAACGACGTGACCACAACTTCGAAGATAGAGCCCCTACAGACTTTTCAAAGCCACGATAAATATCATCATCTTGATACCCATTGGAACGATCGGCAATCATGTCATTCCAAATCGCAAACGTCGCACCCTTTACACGCTTCGAACCAACCGGTAACACCGTACCACCAAAGGTATTTGGTTCAAAGGTGTCAAAGACATTCTGCGTATTCATCAATCCTTGATAATAATTGGCACCAGGCACCCAATAAATCTTTCCACTATCGGAATTGATAATGTCATACCCAGCATCGTACATCGCTCTCGGGTTTGCCCAACTTGCATCCCAGATGTTCATTTCAACACCCTCAGACACAACCGCAGTAGTACCACCCTTCGCTGTTAAACTACCCCAACAACGAGGCGTCTTACCCTTTTCTTTGGCAAACATCAATAAATCATTTGTAAATTGACGGAACCCTTCATTGTTTCCTTCGAACTCATCGACACCTAAATGAATCGTATCAACATCCTTAAAGACCGCATCCTCACCATCTAGGTATTCATTCCAAACACTCTTTACAAATTCCAAAGCAGCTGGATCACTTACTTCCAAATGATCCACCCAATGAGTCACACGATGGTTCTTCATCGTCAAATCTGGACGCACCTTCGTAAACGCCAACGCATGAGCAGGCGCATCAAACTCCGGCACAATCTTCACACCATGCATCGACGCATAAGAAATCAAATCTTTAAACTCTTCTTTGGTATAGAAATGATCCTTCGCCGTTAAATCTTGTTGATTCAAGCCACCAGCCACAATATTCGATTCCAAACGGAACGCCGAATATGCACCATATGGATCCTCTGTTCCTTGGTATTCTTCCACTTGAATATAGTTGTCACTCAAATGCAAATGGAAATCATTGTACTTATACCAACCAAGCGTCTTAATCATATTGTATAGCGTCTCTAGTTGAACTGGCTTACGCCCAACATCCAACATAAAGCCACGTACTGCATACTTTGGATAATCCCTTGCAATACCCTTTGCAATATGACTAGAATCTTGTTTTAACACCTGAAGTAAGGTCTGTGTTGCATAGTACACACCAACCCCATCATTCGCACCAACACGAACAACATCACCAACTTCAAGCATGTAACCTTCTTTACCAAGTTCACTATGATCATTTGTTAAGGCAAAGTAGAAATCCCCATTTTGTGCTTCCCCTTCAACAATCTCGATTGATCGACCACAGATCTCTTCGTAATCTTTCTTAAACTCATGCAAGATTGGCATTAAGGCAACCTTAGATTCAGCACTTACAACAATTCGTGCATCTTCACTTACATCAAAGTTGCCACGATGTCCTTTCCATTCAGCAATACTTGGAATCACATTCAAACAAGCATTGTCGCCTTCTTCCACATCGTATAAACCTTCCACTTCAATCGTATATGGTCTAGATTCCACAACTTCCCCATCACGTGTCACCTTAAAGTTCACATTCACAGGTGTTGTGACCATTGGGCGGATTACATTGCGATTTTCATCAATCACTTGTTCTAAATCACAACCAATCCATTCCACCGTCGCATTTCTTGGAGCTGCTGGTAATTCTAATGTATTCACATCTCTTGTAATACGACTAGGTACCTGCAACTGATTCGCACTTTCTTGTAGTGTTAATACCTGACGATCCACAATCGCCTTATCATACACTTCCATTTCAAAAACAGAAATCGTTGCCCAGTTAATCTCTTCCCCAGCACGATTCACCGCTCTTGCGTCAAAGTCATCAATCGTCAAACGCACATGTTGCGCTCTTTCTGCACGATCTAAATTGATAATCTCACGCAACACCGTAGGCTTCCGTGTTAAGTGTCTAGCAACACGCCACTGTTCCCCATTGTCACTTACTTCAATCTTATAGTTCTTCGCATTCAAACGTTCCCAGTCCACAACAACCGTACGAATGTTTGTCATTCCCCCAAGATTGACTTCCAACGTCTTTTTGGCAATTGACTTTGTGCTCGCCCAACGCGAATTCAAATCCCCATCAAACGCTTTCGTTTTATCAAAATTCGGATGTTCATCCCCATTGGACTTACTTTCTTTCCCATAGGCATGATTCAAAAGACGCATAGGTCCAATCGCTTTAAATTCATAAAGCGATACAGATTTCCACCCGTCAGCTTCGTTTCCATCATAGTCTGTAACCGTCAATTTCACATAGCGCGCTTCTTTTTCTTCGCTAAGATCAATCACCGTATCTAAAGACGCATATGCATCATCACGCTTCACATATACTTCTTCCCAACTATCATTATTTGTAGAAATTTCAATCTTGAAACCTTTGATGTTTCGACGTTCCCAGTTGATCACAAACTGATCCACCAAACAAACATCTTGTAAATCAATCGTCAATACCTTCGTACCACTACCTGGATTCGTAGACCATCTCGATTGATTCAACTTTGGCTGTGCACCACGATTCACAATTCCATCAATCGTCTTACTTGCTACCCAAGTATCATTTTCATGGTCATTGTCACTCGCCGTAGCTCCAAAACAATGGTTCACATAGTATTCACGATACGCAGCAGCTGGAACATCACCTGTAACAGAAAGAACCTCCATCACTGGTGCTTCCTCACTTACTGCATCTACTTCTTCTTTTGATTCCACAACTTCTGCCGGTGTTTCATCCACAGTAGAACTTGTTTCCTCAACAACAGTTTCTTCGCTTGAAGGACTTTCTTCCGTGCTTGTAACGACTTCTTCTTTCACTACTTCGTCTTCGACTTCTTCAACTTCGTCTTCAACTTCATCTTCGACTTCGTTACTTACAACTTCTTCCACATTCGGTCCTTCTTGCCCTAATTCTTCAGCAAAAATCGGTTGTATCTGAATGAGACTCAAACATAATACAGCCGACAACAAAAAGGAAAATCCCCTTTTTGCCTTAGGATATTTCGACATGTAATTCCCCCCTTTTCCCTTAGGCTGAATGTATATTTGAATTTTAACACTGTTAATTTCAGGTATTCAATATGTTATATTAACGAATTCACAAGAAAAAATTGTGTAATGAAAGTCTCCAAAAACCACTCCATATGTATTTTCTGAAAGCGATTACAAAAATAAAAAAAGACACCGATTTCTCGATGTCAAATCTTAATGTCCACCACACGTTTCAGAATGCTCGTGGTTTGAACACACTACATTACTCGATACAAGTACACCACTCATATAGCGCATCACGATATTCTCCACAACACCACTTACGCCAGTGTATACTTCAATTCCATACTGCTTGAATAGATCAATCGCTCCTTGACCCATTCCCCCAGATACAATTACATCAACCCCGCGCTCTTTCAAATACTTCGGAAGTAACCCCTTCACATGAGCCGGGCTATTTAAAAACTCTTTCTTCTTTATATTCTGCTCTTCAATCTCAAATACTGTAAATCCTTCGCAATGACCAAAGTGTTCACTTACGTAATTCCCTTCAGTCGCAATCGCTAAACGCATAACGTCCTCCTTTATTCTCTATATAGAACAATTATACACCTACAAATACAGAAAAATCATTATACAAATAGAACGATTTGTCCAAAGAAAAAGCAGGATTCCTCCTGCTACATCGTCCATGGATTCCAAATCGAAAACCGTGGTGGATTGATAAACTTATACTCCGCAATATACCAAACAAGGAAGGCAAGCATACAAAGCGACACTACATTACTTAATCGATCCCACTTTGTCGCAAATGGTTCCGCATAATAGGTACGCTTCTTCTTTTTCCCATAGCCTCTTAAATCCATCGCATTGGCAATATTCGTAACCCGTTCAAAACTTGTCACAATTAACGGCAAAAGAATCATCGCATTCTCTTTTACACGCTTAAAGAACTTCTCTTTCTTAGGATCTAACTCCATTCCACGACACTGCATCGATACCCGAATCGTCATAAAGTCTCTTTGAATCTCAGGAATATAGCGCAACGCTAAGGAAATAATCGTACAAACCTTATACGGTATACCAATCGCATTTAACCCTGCCGCAAATTGACTCGGTGTAATGGTCATTACAAACGTAAGTGAAACCAAGAATGTTCCAATAAACTTTAATAACCGTACTGCAAAATACCAAAGCGTCTCTCTTGAAATAAAATACCTTGCATTAAACACCAATAACTTCGTTGTCGTATCCGCAAAGTGAATCCCATAGTTTGGCTCCACTAGCCACAACAAGAAGAAATTCAACAAATTCGAGATCAACATAAACCAAACCAAGAACTCAATCGTCTTCCAGCGTGGCTTCGTTGTCAAAAACGCCAACAGTGCAACAATCGTAGCCGGCAATAAGTAACGCATATCCCAACAAGCAATATAAAACACAATCGACAATAAGAACAACTGCACCTTCGATTGTCCGTTCAACTTATGCAAAAAGGTATCCCCAGGTACAAGGTTAATCAATAATTTCTTGTCCATCTACGTTCCCCTTTCGCTCTACTTCAATAAAATGCTGAATAAAATCCGCAACCGGAATATCTGCCGCCTTGGCCAAATGGTACAACGACGTCTGTTTTAAATTCGCCTGTTCAATCAAATCCGGATCACTCAATACCGTAAATACCGAATCATCGCCAATCAACTTACAATCACTAAACACCAAAGCACGATCTGTATACTCAATCGCTAAATGCATATCATGGGTAATAAACACAATCGTCACCCCATACTCACGATTTAACGTATCTAAAAACTCCATAATCTCGGTATAACGCTTATAGTCTTGTCCAGCGGTAGGTTCATCAAGAATCATCAAATCCGGACGAAGCGCTAGAATACTTGCAATTGTCACTCGCTTCTTTTGTCCATACGATAACGCCTCTACCGGCCAATTTCGCATCGGATACAAGCCACACATCTTAAGCGTATCAAACACCCGATCACGTATACTTCCTTCATCATAGCCATTCAATTTAAGCGCTAACGCCACTTCATCAAAGATCATATCTTTGACAATCATCTGGTTTGGATTTTGCATGACATACCCAATCTTAGAACCAAGTTCCTTAATCGAATACGTACTCGCATTCACACCATTTACCATTACATTCCCAGTATCTGGTCTTAAAATGCCACACAACACCTTCGCCATCGTTGACTTCCCTGCCCCATTCTTACCAATCAAGGCAATCTTTTCACCACGACGAATCGTAAAGCTCACATCCGACAACACATCATGTTCCCCATCGTAAGAAAAAGACACATGGTCAACATCAATCAACACATCACCAAGCTTCTTTTCTTCACTCTTTACAACCGTTTCCATTTCTTTTTGTAAGAGTGGTACAAACTTCGACACATCCAACTCATGTACATTGGCAAGATGTTCCTGATCACTAAACGTACATCCTGCATGTTTCAAAGCAGTAATATACAACGGTTCCCGTATCCCATTGACCTTTAACGCATTACTTCGCAATAGTTCATCCGGACTTGTGTCCTTTACAATACGACCATCCTGCATCAACACAATCCGGTCCACATGACGATACAACACATCTTCCAAACGATGCTCAATCATCACAACCGTCTTATTCTCGTTTTGTTGAATGCGATCAATCAAATCCACTGCAACATTGCCCATCTTTGGATCTAACGCCGCCAATGGCTCATCAAACAACAACACCTTGGATTCCTTATTATGCAAGACACCACCCAAAGCCACCTTCTGCTTTTGTCCACCTGATAAATCAAACGGCACATGGTCTAAGAAGTCTTCCATATCGACAATACGAGCTGCCTCATCGACCATTTCCAACATCTTTTTCCGTGGTACACAATCATTTTCCAACAAGAAGGCAATATCCTCACCAGCCGAAAGCCCAACAAACTGCGCATCTGAATCCTGTAGAATCGTCCCTACATATTCTGAGATTTGAAAAATGCTGGCCTGAGAAACCTCCCGACCAGCAACTTTACAAGACCCCTTCATTTCCCCATGAAAGGAAAATGGAATCAGTCCATTGATGCAATTCGCCAGTGTCGATTTCCCACAACCACTCGGTCCTAACAGAAGAACCTTCTCGCCTTCATAAATCGTCAAATTAATATCCATCAAGGTATATTCATTCTGACTTCGATACTTAAATGAAAAATCTTTAAACTCAATCACTGGCACTTTACTCATATATCTTATTCCTTCGTCAAATTCTGATGAGACGCATGACGCTTCGCCATCGCAATCAACAATGGAATACCAACCACAAGCTGAATCACAAGATTACTAGGAATCGCGGACCATGCCTGCATAAACGTTACTTCCATTTCACCAGAATAGAAATTCATTGTGATAAATGGAGTCACTAATCCAATTCCCACAACATTTCCAACTGCAACCCATAAAATATATAACAAAATCTGTTTTCTTTCAAAGAAACCTTCTTCAATCTTCGCACCATACACCGGCAACATGCCCACAAAGAACCCCATTACCGCATTCCCAATGGACCAATCGAACCAGAACCCCCAAGCGCCGATCAAATCTGCAAGAATGTTTCCAAAACCACAAGCAGCCGCCGCTGGAAGTGGACCAAACAACGCCCCGACAATGACTGGAACAATCATCGCTGTTGTAAGAGATGTATTCGTAAATACACGAATACCGCCATAGTTCATAAGAACCGCATACAATGCTGCTCCAATCGCAACACCGACAACTGTCTTAGTATCCCATGGACGCAAAATCTTGTACTTTTTCATTCAAAAGTCCCCCTTAACAATGCACTCATTATAAAAAATTTAAGCCCGCTTGCATAGACCAACCAAGCGATTTATAACGACTTCATATGTTTTAAAATCTTTGGAAAACGAATCGCAAAAATAAGCGTACACAAAACCGCCGCAACACCATCCGCTACACTCTCCGCAAGATACACACCCAAATATCCAGGCACAACAAATTTCGGCAAAATGTATGCAAGTGGCACCAATAAAAGAATCTTTCTAAGAAGCGCGATAAACAACGACGTCTTCGGTTGATTCATCGCCACAAACATATTTTGACATGCCCGTTGCAATCCAAAAATCGACATACCAGCTAGGAAATACACCATCACTTCAGACACCGTTTCAATCAATACCGCATCATCCGTAAAAATCCCAGCCACAACATGCGGCCACAACAAGAACACCACAATCAACACAAAGTTATACACAAAGGAAACCTTTAACATAATCCAAAACGCTTCCTTCACACGCTTTTCATCCTTATGTCCATAGTTGTAAGAAATAATCGGAATACAACCCTGACCAAACCCACTCAAAGGAACCCCAATAAACATCATCGCCGATTGCATAATGGTAAGCGCTGACACATACACATCGCCATACATCGCTAAGTTGCCATTCAACACAAAGCCAATCACCGCTTCTGTACAACCCATCACAAACGGAGACACCCCTAAAGCAAGCATCTCTTGACTACTTTCCTTCGTAATCACAAACTTCTTTAAATCCAAACACAACTGCATCGAATCATTACTCAATTGATACAAGATATACAAACATGCAACACCTTGTGATAAAACCGAAGCCAAAGCCGCCCCTTTGACACCCATTCCAAGCCAAAAGATCAAAATCGGATCTAAGACAATGTTAATAATGGCCCCAATCAACACCGCAGCCATTGCCTTCTTCGGTAAGCCTTGCACATTCAAAAACGGCGTTAAACCGATCATTACTAACACAAAGAATGTCCCAAACAAGTAAATGCGCATATAGTCTAAGGCAAATGGCAACGTCACATCTGTAGCACCACTTGCAACTAATACAGACTCCATACCAAAATAAAACAACACAACCAAACAAACACCAAACAGAATCAATAAACTATATCCATTCTGTAACACATCCCTTGCCTTCTTCGTATCTTGTTTGCCTAAGGCAATACTTGCAATCGGTGCACCACCTGCCCCAACAATCAAGGCAAAGGATGAAATCAAAATAATAATCGTCGAACAAATCCCAACACCTGCTAAAGCAAGTGTACCCACTCCCTCGATATGCCCAATGTAGATCCGGTCTACAATGTTATAAAGCATATTGACAAGTTGTGCTGCAATACAAGGAAGCGCCATCTTCCAAACCAAACGACGCATATCCTCATGCTCAAATTGTTCCTCTAACGTTAACTCCTTCATAAAACCTCCAAAATCGAAAAGACCAATACAAATGTATTGGCCTAATGCATTAGTTTGACATCTTCACTTTTGTCCAAAGTTCAGCTTGTTCCTTATTGACTTTTTCATTGTAGTTAAATACTTCATCAAGTTCATATCCAGAACGAGGCGTGTAAGCATCATTTCCAGCATATTCACCTTCTGCTAGTTCTTCCATTGCTTGAAGATTACTTGCTGTATATCCAACTTCTTCCGAGTTTGCCTTTGTGATTTCATAGCTAGCCATGAAGTTGATAAACGCATTCGCAAGACCTGGATTTGTCGCATTCTTAGGAATAACCATACCATCGGACCATAGGTTTGTTCCTTGGTTTGGTTCATACCAAGCCATGTCTTCGTTTTCACTTAGAACATAAGCCGCATCCCCAGAATACATAATTGCCATATCCATTGTGCTATTTGCCATACCATCAATGACTTCATCTGTTACATAAGCAGGCTTTACTGCTTCATTCATTTCAAGCAACCAAGCATACGCTTCGTCTAATTCATCATGATCTTCGGTATTCATGGAATATCCTAATGCCTTTAAAGCAATCATGAACATATCACGTTGTGAATCATAACCATACACACGACCAGCAAAGTCTGTATCATGGAAGACTTCCCAACCCTTTTCTTCAAGAACAGCCTTGTCTACATTGTTTTTGTTGTAAACAATCCCAACAGAACCCCAGAAGTAAGGAACGGAATAGTCCCCATTTGGATCATACGCTTCACGCATTTTCAACACTTGTGGGTTAATCTTTTCTAAGTTTGGAATTTGTTCCAAATCTAACTTTTGAAGCAAGTCTTCTTTAATCAAACGTTCAATCATGTAATCACTTGGAACCAATACATCGTAAGAGTTACCACCAAGCAACTTTGTATACATGATTTCATTGGATTCGAATAGATCGTAGTTTACACGACAGTTGTACATCTTTTCAAATTCAGGAATCGCATCTTCCGAGATATATTCTCCCCAGTTGTACACATTTAGTACATCATTCCCAAACATTTCCTTCGCATCCACAACATTTTCCACATCTGATGTGTCGCTACCACAGCCAACAAGGCTAAAAGCTAAAACAGAACTGCATACTACTTTTGTAAGTTTTTTGAAATTAAGCATTTACTTTCTCCTTCTTCTTTTCTTTCATAGCTGGTACTACATTAATCAATATCAACACAATCGTTACCACATACACAATCATCGCTGACAATGCATTAATTGTTGGATTGGCACGCTTCACGTTTGCATAGACATAAATCGAAATGTTCTTAACACCCGGACCGGTTGTTAATAACGAGATGACAAAGTCATCAAAGGACATCGAAAAGGCAACCAACGCCCCACTAATAATCCCTGGTTTAATCTGCGGAATAATGACCTTCCAAAGCGCTTGGAAAGGCGTACATCCAAGATCCATCGCCGCATCCGCAAGGTTTGGATCAAGCGTTCTAAGCTTTGGCATAACACTCAACATCACATACGGAATACAGAAGGCAATATGAGCCAACACCATCGTTGTAAACCCGGTCTTAATCCGTAATGACGTAAAGAACAACATCAACCCAATCGCCGTTACAATATCCGGATTCAACATCGGCAAGTTATTTACCTGCAAAACAAACTCTTTCAACGTCTTCTTTGACTTTGATAATCCAATTGCCGTAATCGTTCCAACAAAGGTCGAAACCGCCGTCGCAATCACCGCACATAACACTGTATACCAAATCGAAGACACAATCTCACGATTGGAAAACATCTTTTCATACCACTTCAAGGAGAACCCCGAGAAATGACTCAAAGACTTCGTGGAGTTAAACGAAAACACAACCACATATAGAATCGGCGCATAGAAGAATGCCATCACTAAGAATAAGTACAACTTCTCTTTGAACTTCGTCTTTTGTTCCATTAGACACCCTCCTTCGCACCTTGCTTATCTAATTTTCTTGTGACTACCATTGAGATCAAAATCAAGATCGCCATAATCAAGGAAATCGCTGAACCAAAGTTCCAATCTCCTGTCATTACAAAGTAATCCTCAATCAAATTACCAATCAATACATACTGCCCACCACCAAGTAACTTTGGAATAAAGAAACTTGATACAGCCGGCAAGAACACAAGCGTAATTCCACTTACAACACCCGATAAAGACAATGGAAGAATAACACGCTTAAACGTCTCCCTCTCATTTGCCCCTAAGTCATGTGCCGCGACAATCAACGCTGGATCAATCTTCGATAACGCTGTATAAATCTGCAAAATCATAAATGGCAAGAAGTTATACACCATACCAATGTACACCTTCATCTCACCACTCAACCCCGTCTCCGCAAGGATTCCCTTCCAGGCATAGGTACGAACCAACATGTTAATCCACATTGGAATCGTTAATAACAGAATCGTAGTCGATTGTTGGTTTGGCTTTTGTTTGGCCATCACATACGCCGCTGGATATCCTAATAGAATACAAATCAACGTTGTAATCACCGCCATCTTAAAGCTTCTCCACAATACCGATGGGAATACAGCATCACTAAAGAATCGCGCAAAGTTTGACAATGTAAATTGCAATGTCAATACATCATTCCCCCGTGTCGTAAAGGCATACAACACCAGCATCAACATCGGGGCAATTAACATAATGCAAATCCAAGCTACATATGGATATACAAACTTATTAAAACCCTTCATCCGTACTACCCCATCTTTCTCATGACATGAATATCTCTTGGATCAAACGATAACCCAATACGCATTCCTTCTTCTAACGCCTCAGTCGTTTCAATCTTCAACTCTCTACCTTGGGTGGAGAACGTTACTTCATAGTCACCTTCAACAATATTCTCATCGTCAAAGTCATACTTCACATCCCAAATCTCAATTGGTGATTCATCATCCAAATCCCAAGCAGCCGCATCGGCCCAACGAATCAAATCCGTATCTAAGGCAACCGATTCCATAATCTCTGAAACCGTTGTATAGAAATCAAACGCCTGAATCGCTTCTTCATTGGAAATATCTTCTACCGCATTTGGCTCTACAACATTAATACGAACGGTAATCTTCGTACCCTTATCGGTACCAAACGTACATTCGTATACACCAACCTCAGGCTTTACATCATATTCCACATAAGACAAGGACACATCTTCATCATCCACCGTCCAAGCTTGCGCATTCGCACGGGCAATAACTTCTTGATCCGTTAAGCTTTCAACGTCCTCTAAGTCCATCGTAAAGCTTGAAGCAGAAATCTTTTCTCCTACTTCCTTATTCTCAATATCGTGGTCACCCATAACATGCATTGTAACGGTCTTAGAAGTACCACTGGACGTTTCGGCAATGACTTCATAATGCACACCCTTAAATAGAACCGACTTTACTTCGCCATTCAACGTTCCCTTATTACGTTCTGTAATATGAATATCTTCTGGACGAATCATAATGTCTACTTCTTCATTCGGACGGAAACCATGTTCTAAACACTTATAGGAATGATCATCAAACTGCACTAAGTAATCCTCCACCATCGTACCATCAATGATATTTGAATCCCCAATAAAGCGCGCACAGTACTCATTGATTGGCTCATTGTAAATCTCCGTTGGCGTACCAATCTGTTCAATCTGCCCATCCTTCATAACAACAATCTTATCGGACATCGTCAATGCTTCTTCCTGGTCATGTGTTACAAAGATAAATGTAATTCCTACTTCTTCTTGGATCTGCTTTAATTCAAGCTGCATTTCCTTACGAAGATTCTTATCAAGTGCCGATAATGATTCATCCAGTAACAAGAGCTTTGGCTCATTGACAAGCGCTCTTGCAATGGCAACACGTTGTTGTTGGCCACCTGACATATTGGAAATATCACGGTGTTCATACCCTTCAAGACCAACCAACGACAACATACGCATGACCTTTTGATCAATGATGTCCTTTGGCATCTTTTTAATGTTCAAACCAAACGCAATATTGTCATACACATCCAAATGTGGAAACAAGGCATAATGCTGGAACACTGTATTTACATCTCTTTTGTACGAAGGAACATTTGACATATCTTCGCCATCAATCTTAATAATCCCCTCACTTGGCTCTAAGAACCCACCAATGATTCTAAGAAGTGTTGTCTTACCACAACCTGATGGTCCTAAAAGCGTTACAAATTCATTCTCATAAATATCTAATGAAATACCCTTTAAAACAACTTGTTGATTAAACGTCTTCACAACATTTTCAACCGATACTAATTTCTTCATAACTCCTCCTAAAAAATTGGCGGCGTACTCACCCAAAGAATCTTCGCAACCTTATCACTCCGATTCTCTAAATGGTGCGTCTTATTCCCCTGGATATAAAACGTTTCGCCCTTCTTCACTAAGAAACCTTTTTTCTTCTTCCCACAACAAAGATACACACGACCACTCAATACATAGCCCATCTCTTCTCCATCATGAGGTGCAATCTCTTTACTACTCGCATGCGGCTTCAATTCAAGCAATACAGGTTCCATCACATTCTTCTGTGCATTTGGCACAATCCAATGAATCGTCTTATCGTCCTGTTCATCCACAAAAGCATCATCCATCGTAAAGACAATCTTCTCTTCTGTTTCTTCGATAAAGAACTTCGCCATCGTAACACCCAATGCCTCTGTAATATCCTCCAATGTCTGAATGGAAGGAGACGTTAAATTACGCTCCAATTGCGACAAGAACCCCTTCGTCAATTCCGTTCTTGACGCCAACTCTTCCAGTGTCAACCCATTCTGAACACGTAGCTGTTTAATCCTTTGACCTATATCCATTGAAACCTCCGCTGTTTACTCCTGATAAACTTTATATTTTCATTCATCAAACTACATCATTATACACACCCCACATCATTTGACAAGTACTTCTAAACAAAAAGTTTAAGAATTCTAAACACACACTTCCCCACACAAAAAGGCGCATCCCTTAGGACACGCCAATTCGCATTCATTCATACTATTTACGAGACTTACAAACCGCTACAACAGCAGCCGTAACACTCGCAATGAATGTCACAACCATAGAACCCATACCATCCCCAGTACGTGGAACAGTACCATTCTTAGGTTCAACATATCCTCCATGATTCACAACAACTTCCTTCTTAACTTCAGGCTTTGTTGGTTTACTTGGAGTAGGTTTTGGATCTGTGTAGATAATCTTCACCTTCACAACATCCGTAGTTCCATCTGGATATGTAACTGTTACAATCGCCTCTTTTTCACCAGCGCTTGTATCATCTGGAATAATTACACTCGTAATCTTTCCACCACTACCTTCAGGAATCTTAACCTTATCGCTTACTTCTTTCTCTGTAGCCTTGTCACCTGCATCTTTATGCACATCACCGTCTACAGTTGGTTCATACGTAGTGTTATCAGGGATAATTTTTTCAACAGTATCCTTCTTATCTAGTTCCCCTCTCTTAGTACCATCAGGGTCCTTAATTACTGTATGACCATCATCATCTACTTCAATCACCTTATCCACAAGATCTGGATTCTTTTCGATGATTTTTTCAATAACCTTTTCTTTTTCCTCATCCGTTAGTTTTGTATCATCAACAACTTTTGTGATTTCAGGCTTGTTAATGGTTAAGGTAATATCTTCCCATGTACCAGAGATTGTTACTGGAGCAGTAATCGCTACTGGAACGTTGTTCCATCTCTTGAAACGGTAGATCTTACCATCCACTTCAACAATATCGCCCTTCTTTACCTTTTCAGGTAATGGAACTGGTTGATTGAATACAACTTCTACTGGATCAGGTAGTAAATCTTGAATCTGTTTTGGTAACGTTTCAAAGTTATCAAATGTGAATGTTACTAGATTTTTAATGACAGGTTCAGGTGTTCCGCCATCGCCTCCACCGGTATCTGGTTTTGGATCAACAACTTCACCGCCGGCGTCTTTTCCAACCTTTGTCCACTTACCATAGATTGTAATATCACTTTGAACCTTAGCAGGAACATTGTCCCATCCATTGAATGTATATTCTGTACCATCACCAAGTGTTACAGGACTCTCAATTTCAGGTAATTCAAAATTATCTCCATCTGCAACAGTAATTGCAGGAGGCAGTTGAGCTTTTATTGCATCAATTTCTTTGTAATTCTTAAAATCGAACGTTACTGTGTGCATAACAGCTGGTTTATCAGCAGGATCTTCTTCACCTTCTACTGCCCATCTACCTTTAATTTCTCCAGGGGCAGTAATCTTATCTGGGACATTAATCCATTCTTTGAAGATATAAACCTTTCCATTAACTTCAACACGTTCTTTCGCAAGTGTTGGAAGCACTGGCTTTTCTCCATGCACTACTTCAATCTTTCCAGGCAATAAGTCCGTAACTTCTTGTGGAAGACTATCGGAGTTTTCAAAGATAAATGTTACTTCATGCTTAATCACTTCTGGTTCTTTCTTTCCATGATCCGTTACATCTTCCCATACACCATAAAGTGTAAGTGGTTTTGTAATCGCACCAGGAATGTTATCCCATCTCTTAAACACGAATGTCTTACCATCAGGAGTTTCTACCTTTTGACCAACTGCAGGAATTGCCGGCATCTTTGGTGCCATTTCATCTTGCACTTGAATTGGATCAGGTAGTAACGCATTTACTTCAGGAGGTAAATTGTCTTTATCTCTGAATTCAAATGTTACTTGGTGGAAAATCACAGTTGGTGTCGATTCCTCTTTTTCGTAAACCGTTTTTTCACTTGGAATCGGATAATCATAACCACCTGGGAATGTGATTGTTACATTTCCGTTTTCATCCACTTTTGTTTTATCAATCTGTGGAGCTTTTTTATTTGCGTCGTTTACGCGTTTAGCAACTTTTTCTTTTTCTTCATCCGTTAATTCACCAATCTTTTTAACAAGTGTTTTAACCGGATCATTTACACGAATAACTGTATCCGTTTCTGGAATTTCAACAATCTTATCACCGCTTACTGGATCGTATATCGTCACTTTTCCATCTGAATCTACATTCTCTTTTGTGAGCAAGTCTTTCAGATCAGGGTTGACTTCAATAATTTCTTTTAAAATTGCTTCTTTTTGATCATCAGTCAATTTTTCACCCGCACCAACAGGAACCATGTGCTTAGGTTTATTGATTTGAACTACTGTCTGTTCACCTTTAAATAGGATTGGATCAGCATTTGGAATAGTAACAGTTGTTTTTCCGTCATTTTCTACAACAATTTTACTTTCGTCAATTGTAAGAATTGGTTTATCGCCTTTACCAATGTTAACTTCTTCTAGTTTCTTCTTAACTTTGGCTTTGACCTTTTCTTTTTCAGAATTAGTCAAATTGGTTTTATCAGCGACTAGCGTTTTATCAGGATCACTAACTTGAATAACCGTCTTATCTCCTGAAATTGTGAAAGGTTCCACTCCTGGAATCGTGATTGTTGCAGTTCCATCTGGACCTACAACAATTTCATCATCCTGAACAACAAGACCTGGTTTATCATCAGTTCCTTTGTTATCGTCTTGTAGCTTTTCCTTAACCTTCGCCTTGACCTTACCTTTTTCATCGTCAGTCAGTGCATTTCTATCGTTAACTAGTGTTATTTTAGGATCAGCAACTTGAATAACCGTCTTATCTCCTGAAATTGTGAAAGGTTCCACTCCTGGAATCGTGATTGTTGCTGTTCCATCTAGACCCACAACAATTTCACCATCATTAATCGTAAGGTCAGGATTATCGTCTTTTAGTTTATTTTCAATCTTCTTCTTGACCTTATCTTTTTCTGGGTCTTTCAAATTTCTTTTATCTTCAACCGGAGTCTTATCAGGTTTTGGAATTTCAATAACAGTATTTCCTCCAGGAATTACGATTGGGTCTTTTCCAGGAATGGTCACTGTAGCAGTTCCATCTGGTCCTACCTCAATGTCACCATCGTTAATTGTTAGACCTGGAATTTCTTTTTCAAGCTTTTCCTTAACCTTTTCTTTGACCTTAGTTTTTTCATCGTCAGTCAAATTTGTTTTATCTTTAACTGGTGTCTTATCAGGTTTAGGGATTTCAATAACAGTATCTTTTCCTGAAATCACAATTGGTCCTTTAATGTCTGGATTCGTATCCGGTATCGTCACCGTTGTTGTTCCATCCGCATCTACCTTGATATCACCATCGTTAATTGTCAAACCTGGAATTTCTTCCTTAAGCTTAGTCTTAACCTTTTCTTTGACCTTATCTTTTTCGTCTTCAGTCAATTTTTTCTTATCAATTACTGGTGTCTTGTCAGGTTTAGGGATTTCAATAACGGTATCATCTTTTGAAATCACGATTTCTCCAGGAATCAAGACTGGATCAGTATCTGGTATCGTCACAGTTGTTGTTCCATCTGCATCTACCTTGATATCACCATCGTTTATTGTCAAACCTGGAATTTCTTCCTTAAGCTTTTCCTTAACCCTTTCTTTGACCTTATCTTTTTCACCGTCAGTCAACTTTCCCTTATCATTGACAGGTGTCTTTTTAGGTTTAGGGATTTCAATAACGGTATCATCTTTTGAAATCACGATTTCTCCAGGAATTAAGACTGGATCAGTATCCGGTATCGTCACAGTTGTTGTTCCATCTTGACCTACCAAAATATTACCATCGTTTATAGTTAGACCTGGAATTGCTTTCTCAAGCTTTTTCTTTACCTCGCCCTTCACCTTACCTTTTTCATCATCGTCTAAATTTTCTTTATTTTTTACAGGTGTCTTTTTAAATTCCGGAATCTGAACAACTGTTTCGTTTTGATCGAAAGTCACATTAAAATCATCAGTAACTTCACCTTCATCATCAAAATATTTTGCGGTTGCAACACCCGTATTAGTCACAAAATCAGATAGCATATGCATATGATTAACATCCGGGTTCGCATCTCTAATCGCTTTAGAAACACTTAACTTTTCTATAGGCATTAGATCATTTATGTTTGCCACTGGAGTAAGTTTCGGCTTATGAATAAGTGTTAAATTAGGTTTGAGTGTATTAGTACTATTGTCGGAATATCTCAACGTAACTGTACCATCATCCGCAACATCGTTCACGGTTGTATAAGGTTTTGCAGAACCATTAGCATCAGTTGCATTCTTTAACACTTCATCCTTTTGTTCTTTGCTTAGAGTTATCGCTCCGTTATTAACTTTAACTTTTCTTGGTTCCTTCACAGGATGTTGAGCTTTTTCTGGACCGGCAGGTAATGATACTGGAACGTAAACAGTATGAGCGACTGGTTTATTCACCCCTGCAATTGTTTCAATTTCAACTGCAGCTCTTATGTTTCCAAATTCAGGCAGTTTTTCAAGAGGGCGACCGTCCTCATCTGAAAGTATTTTACCGTTCTCATCTTTTGTTAATTTTGGATTTACCTTAAAACTTCTCAAAAGTTGACCCTTAATTGTAGCTTTATCAATTTCTTTGTCCTGATTAACTGTTCTAAGATCGACATTTTCCAATATTTCCTCTTCCGTTACAGTATCACCTGGATTGGTTTTTACAATTGGTTTAACTTTAGTTTCGATGATATAAATTCTTGCTTGATCAGGTTTAGCATCCGCCTGCGTTCCGGACGAAATATCGTACATCTTACCATTCGTTGAAGCAGCTACGGTATAAGTGAAAACACCTGGTGTTTTATAATTTACTGTACCATTAAAAAACTCATCGTTATCCGCATTTATATCAGGAATCGAATAGAAATTACCATCAAGTCCTTTAAATTTGATTGCGTTTATTTCATATTTAGATTTTAAATCAAACAACTTAACATGTTCTAACGTTCCCCCATTAATTAATGGAATTAGATATCTATTAATGTCACTTTTATCTTTCCATTCTGGTTTTTCTTCTGGTTGGTCAGCATCGACTACTCCATCGTTATCAAGATCAACAGGACCCGCAATTACAGCACGAGTGTAATGGTGAGGTTTCGCAAATTGTCTCCATGCACCCACCACAAAAATATCTTCAGGCTTTACAGGTTCGTTTGTATTTGGGTTTGTACCGTCTGCAACTTTTGTAGTAAATGTATATTCTACAGATTTTGAACCGCTAAGGTAGTCACAAAGTAGGAACAATGGATAACCTGACTGAATCATTTTTCTCATTGGTCCATTGGCACCTTCATTTAATGCTTCTGGCCCCAATAAATTCTCTTCTACTTTAGAAGCAAAATCTCCACCGTACAAACTTGGTTGTCCGTTAATGAAAAGTCTTCTAGATTCAGAAGAGGTGTTAAAGTCATTAAGTTTAAAATTACCCCAATCTTGTGCCTTACTCCAATCTTTTCCATCACGTCTCTCCAATTTTCTTCTATGCAACTCAAAATCGAGGTAGTTAGAAGTTTTATCTGGGTTAGTTCCGTAATCGACAAAGGTGCTATCTGGTAGCATTAACATGAAATAGCCAGGTGTACGCCATTTTTCATGCGCTGGGTTCCACACAATTCGCCAATCAACAGACTTTCTGTCTTCACTAATTCTTCTTTCAATAATAATTGTCTTATTAACATCCTTAAGATTTTCAGCATCTTGAGCAACGTTAATTTCAGATTTCAATCCTTTAGGTACTTCCCAATCAGCATAAACCGGTGTTAGGAAACCTAATAAAGGATTAAATACTGTTAATGAAAGAGAGAAAACGATCATTGAACATAAACATACCCATATAAGTTTATTTAAAATCGTTTTTTTATTTCTGTTTTTATCACTTAACATATAGCCTCCTTATAAAAACATACGCATTTGCTTCATCTTTTATAAAACCTTAAATTTTTAACATACAAAAGTATAAAAACTTACAATCTTATAAATAAACGAACAGATGATTCTAACGAATACAAACTAGTCTATATACAAAATAAACTAGGTCAAACACTCATATAAACCCTTATAATCTTCTACCTTCCTTCTATATACACGCATACCAACACCTCATAAATACAACATAAAAACGTCAGCATCCGGATTTGTAGTCATAATATACTGTTTCAATGAATATTACAATGTATACACTTAACGTTAGTTAACTGTACAATAACAAAACAGTTATCTTCTCACAAAAAACGTAAAGAAAAGAATTCTTCAAATACCCCATACCCTTTACATACCAAATAGCAAAAAGGCGCATCCCTTAGGACACGCCAATTAAGCATAAATCTATCAATTTTTATTATTTGCGAGTCTTACATTCTTAACTTCCAGTAGTTTCACTACTCAATTCACTGAAAATAAACGAAAAAT
>JAHHRC010000110.1 GCA_020026035.1 Erysipelotrichaceae bacterium
TTCGCCATCAAATTCATCGTACCAAACAAGCGTATTGTATTTGGATTGTGGTTCAACATAAGGTGTGCGTGTTTCATCAAACGAATCCCCCGTTGCCCAAATCTCAATTTCTTCATACTTACTTGGTAACTGATTGCCACGGTTTACAATGAAGCGAACATATTGTTTTCTTCGACCAATTTCCATTGGAACTTCAATTCGAACTGGATCATCTCCTTGTGTGAAGTTCGTTTCTTGCCATACCGTTGTATCACGATAGCCTTTCGCATCAGGATTTGCATCGGTTGAAACAGCAACACGAACGGATTCATATCTTCCTGGTTCTAACTTAAAGACAATGTCTTTAATGGTGTAACGATTCTTAAATTCAAATTGCAACCAACGTTGTCCAAGACTGTTATGGGTTGCTAGATTATTGTCATCATAGATACCATCTGTAATCGCTTCAATGTTTGTTGGCGCGAGACCCTTTACATATGGAATCTTATGCAAGGCAATATTTTGTTTCTCGGAGTCTTGAGGAGATGGAGGAACTTCGGATGGATCTACTTGTGCATTTACTTGAATCTCATGGAAGGAACAAGTTGAAGACATACCTGCCCAATTCCCCTTGTCATTGGCAATCCAATGTCCCTTTTGCCAAATACGAATGTATTGTGCAGACGTTACTTCTGGTAAACGAATCACTTGTGCTTCGCCACGATTTACTTCGCGTACATCGGCTGTTTCAAAGATCACTTTTGGATTTGTAAAATCTTCGGTTTCCGATAGTTCGACTTTGACTTCTTTAAAGATTGACTTCGCCCATGGATAGGTATTACGATAAATCACAACTTCTTGTACATCACGTAACTTACCAAAGTTGTATTGAAGATACACAGGACTCCAGGTATCATAGCCATTCTTCTGTTCTTTTATACCATTTTCTACGCCGGCTTTGATGTAGGTATTACGGTTAAAACTATCTTTGTCTTGGCCGCTATTACTCGAGGATAAATCTCCATAGTCATCATCGGTCGCAAATCTTGTATTTTCAATGTAAATACCCGATTGCGTACTATCGCCACCTCCACTTAAAGGTGTTGTACTATTACTTGTTGGTTCTAATCCTAATAGAATATTCGCGAGTACTTTTCCTTCTTCAAGCGGTATTTCAATATCCCCTGGTTCTACACCTGGAGTTAATACGCGTACTTCATTAAAACGACACGCATTGGACATACCAGACCAACCACCATCGTCATTGGCTATCCAATGTCCTTTCTGCCAAATACGAATGTATTTTGCAGAGATTACTTCTGGTAGTTCAATGACTTGTGGTTCGCCACGATGTTCTTCTTGTACGTTTGCAGTTTCAAAGATCACTGTTGGACTTGCAAAATCATCACTCATAGATAATTCAACTTTGACATCCATAAATGTGGACTTTGCGTTATCATAGCTATTTCGGTAAATTTCTACCTTCGCAACTTCCTTTACTTCTTCAAAATCATACTGAAGATAAGAATGTTCCCAATGAGGATAGCCATTTTTTTCTTGCTTATTGCCCGTTTCTCTTCCTGCTTCAAAGGCCGTATAATCACTCGTTTGGTTGTCCGTACTACCATCTGTTGCATAACTTGCATTGCTCAGTGGTTTGTTGGATGTTGGTGTTTTATGTAACACAACATTCTCACTGATTTGCATTGCGGATGGTTGAATGGCTTCGAGTTCTTCCGCCTCGAATTCTTCGACCTCTTCGACCTCTTCTTCAATGATTTCTACGACTTCATGTTCTATCGGTTCACTTGGCTCTAATTCACCTTCGGCAACGACTTGCAACGGCATTGTTGTTACAAGCATTGCAAAAGGCACAATGAGTGTGAAAAGTGAACGTTTCGTTCTCTTCATTTTCAAATTCCCTCCTTCTTTGTATATGAAAACTTAGAACTACTTTGTATGTATTTGGATGTAATATGATGCAATTTGTTTCTTACTTAACGTATATCTAACTCAATTTTAATATTCGTATTCGATACGGTCAAGAAAGACACACTTGTAAAACATTGTTGGATTTACACAATCCGGTACCTTTATCTTACAAGGATTGTTTAGTAATCATATGGTCATCTTTTCACTGGATATGGTCGAGTATTGCAAGCATAAAAAAAGAGCGAAAGGTTGTTCCTTTCACTCCTTGTTTGTTAGGATAGTTTTCCTGCTTTTACATCATCTAAGAAAGCTTGTGCTTCAGTAGGTGTGTAAATCTTTTTGATTGTTACTTTATAAGGATTCTTAACGCTTACTGTAACCGTATTTCCTACCTTGTGGTTTAGGATTGCCTTTGCCACTGGTGTTTCATTGGATAGCTTGTGGTTTAGAGGATCTGCTTCACGGTAACCAACGATGATGTATGTTTCTAGTTGGTTTGTATCTTCGAAGTAGATATCTACTGTAGAACCTGTATGAACGGTTTCTGTTGAGATGTTTGTATCGATCAATACATAGTTCTTCAACATTTCTTCCAGTTCAGAGATTTCTGCTTCTACAGCAGATTGTCTTTCACGTGCTGCATCGTAGTCCGCGTTTTCCGAAAGGTCACCTAGGGAACGAGCTTCTTTTAGTTCGTCCTTTACTTCTTCACGGACAACCTTTACAAGGTATTCATATCTTTCTTGGGTGTCTTTCAACCCTTGTTGGGTTAACTCAGTAATTTTTTCAGCCATAATAATTCTCCTTTTTTGCGTTCGTATTATACCATCGTGTGATGAATGATGCTACTGATTTTGGTGGTCAAAAGGTCGATTGCAACCTTATTTTCGCCACCTTCTGGGATGATGACATCCGCATATCGTTTACTTGGTTCAATGAATTGTTCATGCATCACACGTACTGTATCCACGTATTGTGTAACAACCGAATCCAATGTACGACCACGTTCTTTGACATCGCGTGTCAATCGACGAATGAAACGAATGTCTGCTGGTGTATCGACAAAGACTTTAATATCCAATAGATCGCGAATCTCTTTGCTTTCAAGGATAAATAGACCTTCAAGAATAATGACATCCGCTGGTTCTACATGGTTAGTAACATCACTTCTTGTGTGATTCACAAAGTCATAGGTTGGTGTATCAATGGCAGTACCACCTGCTAGTTCATTGACTTGTTGCACCAATAAGTCATTGTCAAAGGCAAATGGATGGTCGTAGTTTGTTTTCAAACGTTCTTCCATCGTCAAATGACTTTGGCTTTTATAATATTCGTCTTGACGAATGATTTGAACCGACTGTGTCTTTTCAAATTGGTCCATAATCTCTTTCGCAATCGTGGTCTTCCCGGAAGCACTTCCACCAGCAATACCGATAATAATAGGTTTACTCATAAACAATTTCCTCTCTATTCCTTGATCGTACCAATTCACCAGCTTCGTTATAGAATAATTCAAAACAAAATGGCGTATGGTCATGATCTAGTAATTTTTGAAGAAAGAACCGATCTCCATCCCATAGTTCTAAATTCAGAATCTTCTCTTCTTCAATCCAAGCAAGTGTCCCTTCGTTACACTCTTTTAATTCTCCTTGGAAGGAAGAAGTTGTATAGACATAGATTTTTTCTGCATCTTTATTTTCATAGACAAAGTAAAGAATTCCGCGAAACTCTACTGTATCTACCGTTAAATTTGTTTCTTCTTTGATTTCCCGAAGAATGCCTTGGCGTGGGGTTTCGTGTTCTTCTACTTTACCACCAACACCAATCCATTTTCCTTCGTTAATATCATTTTTCTTTCGATTTCGATGTAACATCAACCACTTGTTTCCATCCATGATGTAACAAAGCGTTGAGACTTGAAATGCAATGCCATCGATCATCGCAAATACTTCCTTACATAGGCTTCATGTTCCGCTAAAGTCTTAGAATAGTACACCGTACCATCGCCCTTTACATCGGCCATAAAGAATAAGTAATCATTCTTACTTGGATGTAGCACGGCATCTAACGCCATGACACCAGGATTCAAGATTGCCCCTGGTGGCAAGCCTTTATATTTGTAGGTATTGTAAGGTGAATCGACATTTGCATTCACTTCACAGGCCATCCAGTTATCTGTTTTTTCAAAGTCAATCGCATAGCAAACCGTAACCGAAGATTGAAGTGGCATATCAATCGCTAAACGATTGTAGAACACACC
>JAHHRC010000111.1 GCA_020026035.1 Erysipelotrichaceae bacterium
TGTTTAAATTCTTGTAACTTACAACAATACAAACTCGCCTCTAATTGATGCATGTCCATATTTTTTCTTGCAACATCGATCACTTCTTCAAAGACATCAATGCCAACAAGCTTCTTTGGGCAAAAGCGTGAGGCATATAACAATAGCGCCCCATTGTTACAACCAACATCTAAGACACGATCCTTAGTCTTAATATCCATAAACGATCCAAGAAGAACCGTATCGCCATTAAAATGGTACATCGATTCTTCTTGCATGATTTCAAGATTCACACCTGGTAAATAATCAATTCGCATCCATATCCTCCAGCTCATTTCGATCTAATTCAAAGTAGAATAAACTTCCTTCCCCCACTTTACTTAAAACCCCATACCTAGCATGATGGGTATCTAAGATTGCTTTTACAATCGAAAGCCCTAAGCCAGTCGAAGTCAAAGAACGAGAGAACGATCGAGATGACTTTTGGTACCGATCCCATATATAAGGAAGATCTTCCTTGGCAATGCCTTCGCCTTCATCAAGTACTTCAAAGCGAACACAATCTTCATTCACATGGAACAACCGTAAGGTAATCGATTTTCCTTTCGCGGTATGCTTAATCGCATTCGATAAGTAGTTATAAATGACTTGTTTTAATTTAATTGGATCACCATACACATAGACATCTTCTTCTAGTTCTAATACAACCTGCAAACCACCCTGTTCAATTAAGACTTGATTCAAACTCAAGACTTGTTTCACGGTTGTTGTTAAATCAAAATTACAACACTGCAACACATAATTGCCGGATTGCATCTTCGATAGTTCACTCATGTCATTGACCAAATGGTCCAAATAATTCGCTTCATCAATAATGACCCGCAAATGCTCTTCTCGCATCTCTTTGTTTTCACCAGAAATATCAATAATCATTTCCGCATACGCTTTGATACTTGTTAATGGGGTTTTAATATCATGCGACACATTGGCAATCAAATCTTTTCGTAACTCTTCAATCTTCGAAAGCTTCTCATTGGACTCATTTAAAGTCTTTGCAAGCTCTTTTGTCTCGGTAAATGATCCTCCATCAAACTTCGCCGAATAGTCTGCCTTGGCAAGTTTATTCGCTTCTTGTTGCATCAAAACAATTGGCTTTGTCAAAGAATTCGATAAGAAAATCGAAATCAAAGACGCCGCAACCATGACAATCAACGTATAAATAAAGTACTGATTCGTATAAAACGACACAATCGAATCAATTGGCTCTAAGGGGGAATTTACATAGATGTAGTAATTGCCAAGATTGGCCTCAATCTTTTTCCCATAGACAATCATTTCTTGATTGGTCTTTGTGTTTAATACATCAATCGAACATTCTCCAGAACTTTCATCCACGAACTCTTTTAATGCCATTCCATCTTGGAAGTTCAAATCTGTTTTCTTTGTAATCGAAGAAGGCGCATTAAAAACACAACCCGACCCTAAGGAATCTGCATCATATACCAAATGTCCTGCATCGTTATAAACCGCTACACAGACATTGTTATCAACGCTGACCTGAAAGGCTTGGTCCATTGTATTTGGTGTGTTTTGTTCAATGACATACGTTTCAATCTTATCTAAGACATGTCTTACCGTTTCCTTTTTTGTATTGCGATAATACGGCTTAATAAGCAATACCTGTAAAAAACCAAGCATTACAACAATCGCAATCGCAAACAACAAATAAAACAACCAAAGATTAAAGCGTATCCCTTTTCGATCAAGCTTCAAACTTATACCCCATTCCTCGTACTGTTACAACAAAATCACGATATGGCCCTAGATTCTTACGCAACATCTTGACATGCGAATCAACCGTCCGTTCATCACCAAAGTAATCATAGTTCCAAATTTCTTCAAGAAGTGTTTCTCTAGATAAGGCAATGTTTTTGTGTTCTACCATATACAACAACAGCTCAATTTCTTTCGGTGTTAGACTCGCCTTTTCACCATCCACGCTTACAGACCGTCCCGTTACATCAATTTCAAGACCTCCAAAGCGTAAGATATTCAAATTCTCACTTCGCTTATTGCGTTCAAGAACCACTTTCACTCTAGCCATTAACTCTTTTGGACTAAATGGTTTTACAACATAATCATCTACCCCAAGTTCAAAGCCAAAAAGCTTATCGTATTCTTCTTGTCTAGCCGATACCATAATCACAGGAATCGGTTTTAATTTCTTAATTTGTTTACAAGCTGAAAAGCCATCTAATTGTGGCATCATGATATCTAAAATGACCAAATCAAAGTCTTGTTTCTCAATCATTTCTAAAGCAAGCAAGCCATCACTTGCCTCTTCCACCGTATGGCCATTGAGAATGGCATATTGCTTGATCACTTCACGAATATTTTTTTCATCATCAACAATTAAAATATGTGCCATTTAACATCCTCCAAAACTCCATTTATAGCCCTCATAGGATTCTAAGAACCCTCTTACATAGCCATCTTTATTCCATCTAAATAAACCAACATCGCCAATGCTTAAACCAATATGCTTTGCATATTCATTGGCACTCATTGTGACTTCTAAAAGACCCGTTTCATCGAAAATCTTTAATTTCGCATATTGTTGGTTCGTTCGTTTTTTGACATATACCTTTACATCAAGAATCATTGCAAAGACAACAAAATCATTCAAGCGCACTTGATGTGTTACAAGATCTTTTATTTTCACACTATTCTTACGGTCTAAAAACATCTGATGTTCCCGCTTATAGTCGGCAAAATACGAAAGACTTACATACGTTCCATAACATGACATTTCGCGATTCAATCGTTCAAGAATCGGTTGTTCCTTCGCCTTTTTAAAGTAATAGCGTTCATCTTCACTTAAAGCATCATCCCCATCTTGATACACACTTGCAAAACGACATAATGGTTCAACATTGCACTTTAGGATATTGCGATCTTTTCCAAACCGATCAAACGCACCGGCATCAATTAAGATCTCGATATCCATTGCTTGATACCCTTTTGGATGCATACGCATCACAAAATCATAGAACGACGCAAATGGTTTGTTCTTCCGTTCTTCAATCAATGCGTCTACTTTTGTACTATGACTTCCCTTTACAACCGAAAACGGAAGAATCATTCCATCTTGATAGAATTCTAATTCTTGCTGCGAGGCATTCACATCCACTGGATATACTACAATGCCATGTTTTAATAACTCTTCAATCGACTTGCCATTTTGTTCAAACCGCATACCATCAAGCATGACCTTATAGAATTCACATGGATAATGAACCCGTATGTATTGCATACGATATGAGGTTAAGGCATAGGCAACGGCATGTGACTTATTAAATCCATAGGACGCAAATCGCATCATGACCTTAAAGATTGCCTTTGCATCAACTAGCGTCATATTGTTTGCAACACAACCATCTAAGAAGCGTTGTTCTAAGTGTTTCATCTTGTCATAATTCTTCTTTGAAATCGCAGCTCGTAATTCATCAGCTTCATACACACTTAAATTCGCAGCCACCATACCAATCCGCATGACTTGTTCCTGATAAAGAATGACCCCATAGGTTTCTTTTAGAATCGGTTCTAAACATGGATGAATACAAGCAAATGTACCCTTTGCGCGATTTCTTGCATATTCCTTTGCAAAGTCTGCTCCAGCACCTGGTCGATTTAAAGCCATAAAGGCAATCAAATCATGGAAAGTTCTAGGTTGTAGGTTTTCTAAAATAATCTTTGCAGAGACCGTATCGGCTTGTGGAATATAGCTTACATCCCTTGTCGCAAAGGCTCGTATTGTTCGTTCATCATTTAATGGTATTTGATTCAATGCAAACTCTTTATGTCGCATTTGAATCAATTGTTCCATTTGTTGCATCTGCATCGGAGGATTTGCGGATAAAACGTCAAACTTAATAAACCCAAATTGTTCGATAAAGTTCTTATCAAACTGGGTTACATGCATCTTTGCTTGCTGCCCTTTGTAATCAATCATACTCCCTGGAATAATCGACCAAATCGGATCATTGCTTACAACAATCCCAGGTTCATGCACACGCAACCCATCCACACAGCCATCTAAAGCCATCGCAACACGATACATCTCATACAAATGATGATCTTGATTGCGTAAGATATAACTCCG
>JAHHRC010000112.1 GCA_020026035.1 Erysipelotrichaceae bacterium
TAACGTTACATCCTTGTAGCGTTTTTTTAATGCCCGTTTGATGACAAGATCTGCCACCTTTGGATTCTTTGGAAGTAATGGTCCATGCATATATGTCGCAATGACTTGTTCGTTCATAAACCCTTCAAACTGTCCTTGATAAACATTTCCATGCCCTTTTAATACTTTCCCAAAAGGAGTTGTTACATTCTTTGTCATACCACCATGGTTTTCAAAGCCTACAACCTTCACAGGTTCTCCCTCGATGTTTGTTTCAATCGCAATATTCCCAATACAACGATTGTCTTGTCCATTGGCTTCGGTGTAGTAATCAAAGATCTTCAAACCATCAATCATCTTTCCATCTTGATCTTTGTAGTATTGACCAAATAACTGATAGCCACCACAAATCAGCAAGAATGCTGTTTGATTCTTTAAAGCTTTTTCAATGCTTGCTTTACGCTTGCATAGGTCTTCGTAAATCATATTCTGTTCTTTGTCTGCACCACCGCCTAAGAAAAACAAATCATAGTCTTCGATCTTTATGTCTTGTTGTAAGGTGCATGTATCCACAATACACTTGATTCCACGTTTTTCACAACGTGTTTTAATCACTTGAATATTGCCTTTATCTCCATACAGATCCATCAAGTCATGATACATCCATACCATCTTTAGTTCCATCACTTCACCCCCTTACGAGCATATTTATGTGCCTTTTTAACAAGCAATGCCCGTGTTGAAAAGAGTGCCGTATAGGTCGTAATCACAAAGGATTGTTCATTCAGTGCATCTAACGCATCGATCATTGCACTTACCTCTTCAAAGACTTCAATCCGATCTTCTAAGCCTACATACTTTAACCGCAAAGCCATATCATAACACCTTGTCCCACTGACAAAAATCTTATGAATATGGGCATCGTTCAAACGTTCAAAATGGGCATCCCATAACCAAGACACATCCGTACCATCTTGGTCATTGTCATTGATAATAATACCGATATTTTTATCATATGGCTTACTTACAATATATTTCATCACTTCATTTGCGCCGGTTGGGTTTTTAATCAAGTTCATCGTACATTCATGTTTCAAAAGGAAAGTCTCATCGCGTCCTGTATTTAATGTAAAGTCATGGAAGACTTGTTTTGCCTTACTTAGATCTAAACCAATTGCTTGCATTGCACAAAGTACAGCTGCACAGTTATAGACCGCATAAATCGTATCCATAAAGACCGGATACGTTTCATTCTTCACCACAAAGCGATTTGTATCGTATTGAATCGCATCCACAAATACATCTTTGTCTTCTTGCCCATAGCCATCAAATGGACAACGGAACTTGCCAATATGTGAGTATTGGTAATAGCTATACAACAAGCGACGATTACAGCGTGGACAAAACTTCCCTTCACTTGCCTCATCACTAATTGGTCGACTTCGTTCATTCTCATTGACCCCAAACAAATGAACCCTTGCTTGTTTGGCATTGTCTTTTAAGCGTAAGACATTTGGATCATCACCATTTAAAATCAAATCGCCAGTAAAGTCTTTGGTCACTTCCATCAACTTACGAATCACGGTTTCCATTTCCCCGGCACGATCTAACTGATCACGGAAGAAATTATTTACTACAACCATCGTTGGACGAATGTTTTTAAATTGCCGATACAAGGTCAACTCATCCACTTCAATTACAGCTACATCAGCCTGCACTTCATACTTCGCATTGGAATGACTGGCAAGTAAGGTCGCAATTCCATATTTCAAATTGTCGCCCTTACTGTTATTAATGACCTTCAAACCTGTATTGGAAATACACTTTGCAAGTAAGTTTGAGGTTGTTGTTTTCCCATTTGTTCCAGTTACGACAATGACATGTTTTGGCATTTGAAACTTCGAAATAAAGTCTTCATCCATCTTTAACGCTAAAGCACCAGGTAATGAACCACCACGCCCTACTTTCTTCAAGCCCTTTTGCACGATTTGAACTGTTTTCAGTTTCACACTCATACACTTATTCCTGACCCTTATGGGCATAGTTTGATTTATAGAATTGACGATTCTCAAGCGCAAAGATCCGTTGTGACCATTGCCCTGGTTCTACATTTTCAAAGGCCTGTTCAATCGTATTCATACGTGCATCAATGTTATCAATTAAGCTAAGCACTTCTGCTTCAGGAATCTTTGGAAGAATTGGTGATCCAAATTCCATCTTCCCATGGTGTGCTAAGACCATATGGCGAAGAAGAATTGCTTCTTCTTTGTCTTCAATGCCTAAGTCCTTGCTTACTTCCATAAGCCATCCTTGCCCAATGGAAATATGGCCTACTAGCTTACCAGCTAACGTATACTCACTGGAAATCAATCCACCAAGTTCTTTGACTTTCCCAACATCGTGCATAATGATTCCTGCGACCAATAAATCACGGTCTAACATTGGATAATTGTCACACACATCATACGCAAGTTTTGCCATTCCTAACGTATGTTCTGCTAAGCCTCCCATGTAGTTGTGATGAATTCTTGACGCAGCTGGATAGTTATAGAAATCTTCACCAACCATTTCTAAAACACCACGTACTAACATTTGATACGTATCGTTTTGAATGGACGAAATCAAATCTTCCATCCGCTTCATTAGTTCTTCTTTGCTAAAAACACTAGACATCACATAATCGCGCATATCAATCTCGTTTTGATCAATGCGTTCTACTTTATTTACACGCAATTGCATCTGGTGGTTATAGTCAAGTACTTCATAGGTCACACTTGCAACTTCACCAACTACAACTGCTTCTATATCACTTTGTTTGACATTCCAAAACTTCCCATCCAACATCCCTGTATCATCTTGTAATACAAGGTTTAAATAGGGAGACCCCTTTGGGGATACGCCATTTACACAGCTTTTAATCAATAAGTTTCCTGTTAGTCGATCAGATACTTTTAAATCTTTTATCTTAGTCATTTTCCCACTCCATTTCATCCAGAATTACGTAAATATCCTCAGAATTGTAGCCTTTTGAAGCACAGAATCCATAGACTCTGTTTCTTAGTTGCGTATCTGAATACTTTCGTTCATATCGCTTCTTTGCCTTTAGGGCACAACGACGAAGCGATTCTAATTCATTTAACCCATCTTCACTAAAATCTAATTCATTTACTACATCATATGCCAAAGACGCTTGATAGCCACGCGCTTGCAATCGTCTTACAATCTTATTCTTCTTCAAACGAACCGAATCTTCTTTGCATTGTGCTTTGATTTTCTTTGCATAACGAAGTGCATTTTCATACTCTTCTTCTTTTGGAAGTTGCGCAATTTCACTTTCGACAATGTCTTTTGCGATTCCTTTTTTCATAAGTTCGTTCACAATCCGCTGTTCACCAAACAACGCTACCTTCATTCGGCTAATGTTGTCCTTTGCATAAGCGCGATCATTAATCAAGCCCTTTTCTTGTAAACGAACTAGGATGCCTTGAATTGTATCTTCATCACATTCTGCCGTTTTCTTTAAATAGTCATACATTTCTTTTCTTGTACGATCTTTAATCGAAATCTTTTTAATACAAGATTCATAGGCAAGAACTGCTTGTTCCTTGGATTGTAGTTCTTCAATTACCGTAAATGGCAATTTATCACCCTTACGAATGCCATAGTCTAAATAGTCATCAAAGCTTACAAGCATTGAAATCTCATCTTCTTGTAAGTTCACTAAACTTAATTGCACCGTATTATTCTTTACGCGTATATCATCCACAACAAACATATTTTCATAGAAGTGAATCGCATCTTGGTAAATCTTCAATGCCCCACTTGCAAACACATAGGCGGAATATGGTTGTACTTGTTGCAAACACGCCTTCTTCATTTCTGCATAGGTCGTTTCATCGAGTTGTAAGAACTGTTCTAACTTATCACTTAAGTCCTTTGCGTCTTTAAAGAAGTAGCCGGTTTTTTGATCAATCAGTAATTCATCTAACACTTCATCGTAACGTGCAAATAGGATAATTCCACTTGCTAAGGCTTCAATGTAAGTCATTCCTTGTGTTTCGGTTAAACTCGCTGACACAAAGGCATCGGCACTTCGATAGTAATCTGGCAC
>JAHHRC010000113.1 GCA_020026035.1 Erysipelotrichaceae bacterium
AAGAAAATCCTTCGCAAGTGATTACGATTAATGGGCTTTATATTGTTGGGAATGGAACGGGTAAAGTGAAACTACCTTCAACGTTAAAAATCAATGGGGATTTGATTGTTGAGTTGCCGAATGGAACGATTGAAAATCATGCAGTTGTAAAGGGTAAGACTGTGATTAGTGCACAATCGGAAATTAAGAATGACGCTGTATTTAGTCTTGTACAAGATACGTTTGTTCGAGCAAGTATTGAAGATGGTGTGAAGATTGCGATTCGTGATGTAAAAGACGATGCAGGAAATGCACTAGAGGCAAATGTTACATCATTTAATGATGTGCATGTGTATGTGGATGGTAAGGAGTTAGAAGCTTCTAGCTATGAGCTTGATGAAGACAATGATGTGATTACCATTCATAGTGATGTATGCAATACCTGGGTGAAACAAGCAAGTATTGTTGTACGAATTGCTGGTAATGGATTGAGTGAGATTCAATCGAGTGCTCTAAAAGTGAAGCTTGAAGATCATAGTAGTGCTAGCTTTGAACAAAGTGTAAATGAGATTTATCACTACAATCCAGATCAAGTGGATTTGGTTGTAAGTGTAAGTGAATTGAAGAATAAGAATGGCGATGCGGTTTCCAAGGAAGAATCGCAGTTGCAAGCGCGTCTTTTAAGACATGGAAATGTTGTAGAACATGCGTTAGTGGTAAATGATGAAGACGATACGGTTTCCATTCAAAAAGAGTATCTAAGTGACTTAGGTGCGACATCGTTTGAAAATGAACGGAATTTGAACTTTGGCTTTAAGAGTGGTCTTACACTCGAAGTGTTTGATGAATCAAATGCGGTAGGTGTAATTGAAACGAAGATTGACTTAGATGTTATTGATCGTAGTTATGCAGAGTTTAACTTTGAAAAAGGATTAACGATTACCCAAGGAGAAGCTCCTGAGCGAGGAATTACCTTAGCGGTTGAAAATATCTTTAACTCAAAAGGTGAAAAGGTGAGTAAGGAAGCTTCGAAGATTCAAGATTCCATCTTTATTGAACCATTCCCTGTGAAGCGTGATGATACGGATGATTCGGAGTTGATTGTGCTTCGTGATGAAAATGGTGAGTTTGTTCGTGAAATCTTTAATCCAAAGTACATTGTGATTGATGATGACAATGATACGGTTACCTTTACGAAGGAATACTTAGATCATATTGAAACGAACAATGAACAATCTTCTGAAGCAGGTGTGAAGTTGTTTACATTTAGATACGAAGATGATCAGGCATTTGTGACGATGCGTAGTGATAAGACGCCGTTGTTTATTAAGAAGAAGGAAGTGGCGAAGTCGACTTCCGTTGAAATTTCCTTTGTGGAAGATAGCTATACGATTGAAAATGAGATGCTTGTAAGCAATGGGCAAGAATTGAATGAAGATTGCATGGTTGCGAAGGTTCTTGGAAGTATTAAGAAAGAAAATCCAAGACAACAGGTGTTGATTGTAAGCGGTGAAGGTGTTGTTCGGTATGATTATGAAAGTATTCATAAGGGCGATACGCTTGTTGTGATTGCCGAAGATGGTGTTGCTCGAAAAGAAGTAGCACTTGCAGTAGAAGATGGAAGTGTTGCCTTTGTTGTAAATGTGAATGAAGATGTTGTTGTAGGATATGACAATGTCATGATGCGTGTGAAACAAGGGAAACGTGTAGAAGATGTGATCAATGCATTGACGCTTGTGGATGGTGCAAGTGCTTCGATTGTTGGTAAGACAAATGAAGACGAAGTTGTACAAAAGGATGTTCTTGTTGTAAGCAAGGATGGTGTAGAGCATCGGTATGAGTGTCGTATGCATCGTGGTAAAGGTGTATCGCGTGCATTATTAATTGGTAACTACGATTATGCTGGAGATAAGATGGATCTTGTAGGTCCTGTAGCGGATTTACGGATGATGGAATCTTTGATGAAGGGAAATCATATCTTTGAAGAAGCTACAACGGTTACGAAAGTGACGAATGTATTGAAGAAAGATTTTAAGAATGCGATTGATACAGCATTTGCAGGTGCGAGTGATGAAGATGTATCGTACTTCTATTATTCCGGACATGGAAACAACATTAAGGGCATGTCCTATATTTGTACGGTGGATGATAAGATTCTTGAGAATGAAGAAGGCTTTGATCCAACTGGATGGATCAGCGTGGATGAGTTGCGTGAAATGTTAGATGCAGTGCCTGGTAAGAAGGTCTTGATTTTGGATTGCTGTAATGCTGGTGGATTTATTGCAAAGAAAGCCATTGGAATTGATGATGTGACGGGTGCTACAAAGAAAGTGAATCCGGTGGAAACGAGTCGTGAATTCATGGCGAATGTGGCACGTGCCTTTGAGGGTGAGCAAAGTGTTGTTGGTACGAAGTATCTAACAACGAATGATTACAAGGTCTTAGTGGCAAGTTCTGCGAATGAGTATAGCTATGAAGACCGAAAGGAAAAGGTTGGTAAGTTTACGCGTAGCTTAGCGAGTGCTGCTGGCTTTGATGATGGGCAAATGAAGGGAGATGTGAATGGAGATCACATTCTATCTCTTGTGGAAGCGTATGATTACTTGATGGAGAATGTAGCTTCGATTTCACATATTCAAGCATTCCCGCAAAAGGATTCGTATCCATTGTTTAAAGATGTTGTTGTAACGCCATTGAGTGATGATGTATCGATTACTTCGAGTCTTTATAATGTGATTGTAAGTGGTGATCGCCGTTCGATTATGGCGAAGAAGCCAAATGTGATTTCTTCAACGATGCGTGTTCGAGATTTCTTGAGTGGCTTTGAAAAAGGACATGAGGGACAACGGTTAGCGGTTGTAAAACAAAATGGATCGGAATTTGAATTCATTGGCTTAGATGAAGAATTAGGAGAAGGTCTTCGCTTTGTGTCTGTTGAAGCGGAAAATGGTAAGGTTGTAAGATATTCCTTCACGGCGAAGAAAGTCGAAGAGAAGGTTGAAGTTACATTCAACGATGCATTCAAGCGTGTTGGTACGATTGTTCGAAGTGGTACGTTGAAGATTACAGAAGACATGGTGGTTGATACCTTCCTATCGAAGATTACGAACAAAGAATTGTTTGAAGAATGTTATGTTGCAACGGGTGGTGAAATGGTTGCGAAACTTGGTACAGACAAGTTAGCGGAAGGAGATGTGCTTGTTGTAAAACAAAGTGGAAAAGACGCGAAGAAGTATCAGATTCTTGTGGAAAAGAAAGTTACAATAAATAACGAACCTGAGTTTGGTGATAGCTTTGTGGTAAGTGAAGATCGTATTACAAGTGGTACAGTCAAGCTTACAAAAGATCTAACGGTAAAGGCGTTCTTAGCGAAGTGGACAAATCGAGAAGCGTTAAATCTTGACTTTGGAACGGGTGTATTCCCAGCTGGTAGAGTTACACCGTTTGATAGGCCAAAGGATATCAATGAACCATTAGTTGAAGGTGATCAGTTGGTAGTGAAGTTCTTTACTGGAAGTAGAAAAATCTATCAAATTATCTTAGAAGCGGAAGAAGCTGTGGATGAAAGTGAAACAGTGGAAAATAACCCTAGTGTCGTCGTAGATCCAACTTGGTCTTGGCAATATCAATTGCAAGATGGAAAGATTGTCGAAGATGGTGAAACGTTAGGAGTCGATAAGAAGTTTAAAGAGATTACTCAAAGTCTATCGAATCTTGATGCCTATACGAAGTTTATGTACTTTGATGCTGGTATGAATGAAGTATCTGGAAATGATTTTGTGATGGATGGTGGTGTGATTCGTTTCTTCAAGGATGGAAACTATAAGGACTTTACAATTCAGTTTAAGTCTTCTTCGATTGGAATTGATGTACCTAGTATTGGTGTACCGAGTGGTCCGTCTTTAGAGGTACCTGGTGTGAATCTTGAGGTTCCTAGCATCCATGTTCCAAGTGGTGAAACTGGTGTAGAAGGTGGCTTGGAGGTTCCTTCTGTTGATGAATCGAGTGTAGATGTTCCATCACTAACGATTCCTAGCTTTGTGGTTTCTTAAGTGATTTAGGTCTATGTAAGCGTTTGTT
>JAHHRC010000114.1 GCA_020026035.1 Erysipelotrichaceae bacterium
AAATCAAGTCTTTCATAAACTCGGGTTTCTCTTTTTTTAATTCCGCAAACTCATCCACCACAATCAGTAAGGCAGCTAAGTAAGGAAGATTTAAATCCGACCTGTAGTTTTCTTGGTAACTCGATAGATTCATGATTGGTCGATTTAGAAGCGTCGACATTTGTTGGAATAGCTTTTGTCGTTTGATGCATTCATTATGGAAGGAAACTAAGGCTCGCTCCATAAAGCCAACATCCAAATTCGATAGAATGCCCTTCATATGTGGGAGTTGGTAAGATTCATTGGAAAGTACAACACTTGCTCCACCTCCCTTAAAGTCAATCATCACAAATTGCAATTCTTCATAGGAATAATTGATTGCTAAAGAGAGTAATAGCGTAATGAGTAATTCGGACTTACCAGAACCGGTTGACCCGGCAAGAAGCCCATGTGGCCCATTTCCTTTTTCATGGAAATCGATTTTGACTTGTTCATAGTTTTGGTTTAAACCAATTACTGCTTCAATGCCATCAATCACACGATGTTCCAACCAACGTTTTTCGATATTTAAGCTTTGTACATCTTCGACGTTGTATAAGTCAAAAAACGTTGGATGCATTTTCGAAGTTTGTAGGTCCATCGTTTCGATTTGATAGAAGTTTAAAACATGGAAATACTGTTTGAGATCCATCTTTGTTGGTTCAAAATCGTAGAACGTTTGCATGCTTGTTTTGGTTTGTACATAGCCTGTATCGCTTTCTAAATGAATCGTTACATCTGCCGATGCTGGAATTCCATATTCGGTTTCAAATTCAAGAATATGCATATCCTTTACGGTAAATGCTTGTAACAAGGACGGCTTTTTGGCAACGAAGAAAAACGTATGCGACATATCTTCTTGCAAGATGCGATTTAAGGCAATGGCCTCATTGCGACTTCTTGCAATGTAGCGCATCGTTTTTGCATCGTCCATTGCATGGTCCATAAAGTAAATCCATTCGTTTTCTTCTAAGTCTTCTTGGTCAATTAGAAACACAAACTTTAAAAGATCTGGTGCGTGGTGGTATGTCAGTTGTAAAACAAGCTCTTTAAAAAGCGTATCTAAATCACCACTTAAGACAATGTGCTTGTAGGTTTTAAACGACACCACAAATGGGCAATTGTCTTTTTCTTTGTAGGTTTGTTTGATGTCTTCAACTAGCGAATACAAATCATCGGTTTTCTTGAAGTAGAAACGATGATTGAGTTTTAAATCAAAGGCTTGTTTACACATCCCAAGACGTATCATTAAGTAATCGTTTTGATGTGGTAAGGTTTGGTATAAGGTTGATGCAAGGTCTTCGTTTTGCAAGTCATTTAAACATGGGATATAGGTATTTACTTCATTGATATAGGTTTGTTGGAAGGTTTCTAAATCGGCTTTTAAAAGCGTTAGATAGTCGTTGTAATCCTTAAATCGTTCCTCTTTTAACTGCCGATACTTCTTTTTTTCATAATGGTTTTGAAGTGGATTCCAAACAAGTGATGATATGAGCATCACACTTGGCAATAGCAGCATCGGTAACATCTCATAAACTGACCTACCATTCAAATACCCGTTATAGGTCGCAACCATCCCAGAAGCAAGTGATGCAAAGGACATCGTAATTGCTGGACCCATTGTGAATAACAGTGGTCGTTGTTGGTAGGTATGTAGTTGTAATGGCTCCATGAGTTCTTCTTCAAAGGATGTATTTAACTTTGCGTCTTTGAAGCGTCTTACGACCTTTACAACGTCAAATGTTGGTAAAGGTTCATTAATTTCAATTGCGTAAGGCTCTAAGTTTCGATACAAATTCGAAACCGCATTGACCATTAAAAAGTCTTCATGAATGACAAGTTGTAAGTTTGCGACTTGGATCAAATCGCCATTGGTAATACGCCTTTGATTGCATACGGTATGATTCACTGCAAGAATGCCATTTCTTGCATGATTTACGACTTCATGTTGCTCAAAATCTAATGTGATTTGTCCTTGTTGCAAGAGTGGTTCTTGTAAGTAGAAATCATCTTCAATACTAGATCCAATCGTAAGAATTCCTTTGGGGTTTTTATAACGAGTAAATACGGTATAGCCTTCTTCATACATCGAATAATAAATGGATGCACATTGCTTACTTTCCGTATTCATCAAAACATCCATTGCGCCATGCTTGATGCCTTCTTGTTTGACGAAGGATAAGCCATAGCCAATGCGCAAATGGATGGAATCGTTGTGTTTTAAAAAATATGCATGATGGTTCACTTTTGTTTTCACATACAGGCGTTAGTTGTATGCAGTTTATAAAAACATCTTGTAGTTTCCTACAAGAAAAGACTATCTCTTCATCCCTTAAGGAGCTACCTACTTCCACTACACTTGTAATGTACTTCCGTTTGGAATAGTCGTTGAACGTTCATCTTTGCGATGCTTCGCTGCTGATTACCTATTGTCATATAAACCTTAGGATTTAACCATCGTTCATATCATGTCTTTTTTCTACTTTCGTAACGTTCACGCTTAGCCTTTCGACTTACGTTGTCGTGCCATGATCTTTAAGGCGTTTCAGCAATTCAGGTAGATATTCTTCAAGCAGATTGCTCTACTTGCTTACAAATACCATAGACGCATGCATACATCTAGGGTCATCATAATTGAATGGGTGTTTTTTCTTCTTTGATTTGGATCGCTTGAAGGCTTCCATTTTGTAAGAGAATCGCAATCATTCTTCAACCTCACGAACTTTGACATTCACATCGATCGCATACATCCCATCTACGGTTTGAATATGAATAATCGTAGAGCCCTCGTTGTTCGCTTTGACGTTTCCTTGTTCGACTTGTGCAATACGTATATCTTCACTTGTATACCGTAAATCCTTTAAGGAATAGGTTTTTGGTAAACCAGTGATTTTGATTAATTTACTTTGGTTCGTCTTTAAAAGAAGTGAACAATCTTCGACTTCAATACGATCACTTGGTGGAACTTCAAAGTCATCAAGCAATTGCGTACGGTCTTTATGGGTACATTCTTCCATCAGTTGCCAATTTTCTGCATGGGCTGTCAAGATTGGAATCAAAGAACCATCTTTCTCATTGAGCAATGGGAATTGTTTGGTAAAGCCAAAACGCGCTGCCATGGTATCGGCAGAATTCATTCGTAAGTCCATGAATAAATACGCTTTGATATCATTACAAACATAAAGGTCTTCATACTTATGGGATTGTTGTTCAGCAAGGTCTGCTGGTACATTTGTTAGCTTCTTCTTGTGGTGTTTTGCGACATCATCATAGAAATGTAACGTACTTGACGCATGGAATTTCGTACCTGTTTCTACGCCAATATTTGCCAACGGTACCTTTTTCATATCTAACCCAAAGGTACAAGCGGTAATCGCTGAACCATCTGCTCTTACAAGTGCTTTGTTGGTGTAGTCATGTTTGTGAATCGTTCGAAACATGCCGTTTTTCGTTTCAAAGCCTTCGACATGGTCTTGGTTTAATACCACTTCACACCTTCCATTTGCATACAAGCGTACTTGTAGTTTCATTGTAATTTGAAACATTGGCGCATTTGGTATTGGGACTTTAAAGGTTGCGATTGGTATTGTGACAGATTCCATTTGTTTCTGCTCGGCGAATAGATTGTCGAGTGTTTTTTCAAAGTCACTTGGATCAATCTTTGTAAGATCTCCATAGTAATACTTATGGGTGCCATTGCGGAATCCAATCGATTCCATTGTTTTAAAGTGTACTTTGTAGTAGGAATCTTTGAGCTTTCCATGTTTCATATTCCAGTGGTATTGGGGGTTTACAGAATAGATTTTTGCATTGGCAAATAACTTTGTCCCATGGTCGTATTCTTTTAGCATCTCCGCTTTAATGGTTGTTTGTGAGATGGTATAAGATACTTTATAGCCATGGACATTGGTTGTGAAGGTTTTGAAGGGTTCAACCATCATGTTTTGAACCCCTTCTTCAACACTTCGTATTTCTTGTACAACAACACCGGAAGTTTCATCAATGATTTCGGCATTGTCAAA
>JAHHRC010000115.1 GCA_020026035.1 Erysipelotrichaceae bacterium
GTATTTACGACTTTACCACCTAAGGCAAAGACCTTTGTACCACTCGAATTCTCGGTACCTATTTCTTTAAACCACTTCGCCCCTTGTAACAAAATACATGGCACATTGGCAAGCGTTTCTACATTATTAATACTCGTTGGCTTGCCCCAAACACCCTTTACCGCAGGGAATGGAGGCTTAGGATTTGGCATACCACGTTTTCCTTCAATCGAGGCAATCAAAGCCGTCTCTTCACCACACACAAAGGCACCAGCCCCTAAACGAATCTCAATCATAAAGTTAAAATCCGTTCCAAAGATATGTTCTCCAAGAAGCCCATACTCTTTGGCCTGTTCAATCGCCACTTTTAAACGATGCACAGCAATTGGATATTCCGCACGAATGTATACATAGCCAACACTCGCACCAACGGCATAGGCCATAATCGCCATTCCTTCAATGATCGAATGCGGATCTCCTTCCAAAATCGAACGATCCATAAAGGCACCAGGATCTCCTTCATCGGCATTACAAATGACATACTTTTCATCACTTACTTGATCCTTTTGGAATTGCCATTTCACACCCGTCTTAAAGCCAGCTCCACCTCTACCTCTAAGATTCGATTCCTTCATTTCGTCAATGACTTCTTGCGGAGTCATACTCGTAAGTACTTTTCCTAACGCCAAATAGCCATCAAAGGCAATGTATTCTTCAATGTCTTCGGGATTAATACGACCACAATTCCGTAAAGCAATCCGTCTTTGTTTGCGATAGAAGTTAATTTGATGAATATCTAAGATCTTCTCATTTGTCTTAAGATCAACATCACTCAATTGCAACTCTTGTACAACACGACCTTCATACAAGTGTTCTTTGACAATCCGTTCTACATCGCTTACTTGTACATGGCAATAAAACACTTGATCTGGATAGATGGCAACGATTGGTCCCTTTTGACACAATCCAAAACAACCCGTCTTTACAACACGCGCTTCTTCTTGTAAGCCATACTTACGAATTTGTTCCTCAAAGGTAGCAATGATTTCATTGGACTTTGAAGCACTACAACCCGTACCAGCACATACCAATACATTTAGTCGCATCATAGACAATCACCTACTTCCTTATGTAGGTATTTGTCTACTACAATACCTTGTCCTATATGACTCGCAAGAATCTCTTTCACCGATTCTTCATTGACATGTTCATACACCGTCATACTACCATCAAGATTTACAATTGTTACCACTGGTTCTACTTCACAACAACCAAGGCAACCTCCTTGCAGCACGTAACAATCATACTGCTTGTTTTCAACCTCTTCTAAGATGCTTTGTAAGACACGTTTTGCGCCATGTTCTAAGCCACAAACATCCATTCCTACAATCACCTGGTAGACATCTTTGTCTTCTCGTAAAGCGACTTTATGATACGCTTTCTCCTTAATGTTTTTAAGATCATCCAAACTCTTCATAAATCCTCCTACTTTATGCGTTGAATGCCTTAACTCATGCAATTTGATTCCTTATCCTTGTAAAATCAAATCGCTACCATTCAACTCTTCGATCTGATCTTTCTAAATGATTCCTTCACTTGCTTGTATCGCTTTTATTTCCTTTACAAGCATTTCCTTACTACAATTTCCAACAACATTTCCATCAATGACAACAACCGGTGCTAATCCACACGCCCCTAAACAACGTGTTGCATCAATGGAAAACATACCATCTGGACTTGTTCCATTGACACTCGCCCCTGTCATTTCTAAAGCCGTATCTACTAACACCTGCGACCCTTTGACATAACATGCCGTACCCATACAGACATTAATGACATGCTTGCCCTTTGGTATGGTTGTAAATCCAGCATAGAAACATACCACTCCATACACATCCGCAACTGAAGTATTCGTTGCCTTTGCGATTTCTTCCATCGCTTCAAATGGAATATATCCAAGTTCATCTTGAATCTCATGAAGCATCATAATACATGGACCTTGTTTGTCTTTATGATTTGAAACGACCTCTTGAATGACTTGGATTGATTCTTGATTTAGCCTTTGCATACTTACCCTCCTTGTTCTTCGCAATGAGTCCATCAAAAACCGTATCGAAACCTAAGGATAAAAGAATGATGACAACCGTATAAGCAAGAATACTCGTTGTGTCTAGGTTCATCTTTGCTAGATAGATTTGTCTTCCAATGCCAATTCGAACCTGACCAAGAATCTCTGCCATGACACCAACTTTTAATCCAAGTGAACAACATGTTTTACCCGTATATAGCATTTCCTTCTTCAAAAGTGGCAAGGTCTTTGTCTTTGTCTTTTGCCAAAATGTCTCCGTATATAAACGTTCCACATCCTTCAACGATTGATTTTGCAAATCCAACGTATTCATAAAACTATTAAAGAATACCGGAAACAAAATCATAAACGACACAACACTTACCGACCCATTTGCCCCTAACCATATAATCGCTAAAATCATATAACTCACATTCGGTATCGTTTTTAAAATCACTTGCAATGGTGTAAAGAAAGCGCGAAAGGATTCTTTATGATCCGCTACTAAACAAATCATAAAAGCACTGACCATCGAAATCAAAAAGCCCTTTAAAACACGAACAACCGTATATCCTACCGATGCATAAAACACCTTGCTTTGTAGGAATGCAAAAAGGACCTTAACAACATCCATTGGATGTGGAATTAAGATATCATTTCCTACTACCGTTGCACTTACTACCCATAAAATAAGTAGAAGACATACCATCATTGTGCTTTCTTTTTTCATCAAATAATCTTTCTAACACCCTTACAAAAGGAATTTATAAGACAATTATAACAGACAAACAAACGCTCTTGTACCTTATTTCCATACGATTTGTAAGCGATTGCAATACAAATTAAAAAACGATAGATTTCTCTACCGTTTCTTACCTTACTTTACAATCGCATCGGATACCGAATCAATACCAAATACCGCTAAGAACTTCGCAAGCTCCTCTTCGACATCACTTGCCTTTACAACACGAATGTTCATACGATCCCATACCTTACTTGCAATCTTCGCATTTGGTACACCCAATACATCTTTTGGATTACAAGCTTCAATATCAGCCTCCAAAGCTTCTTTATCACTTACATGATTGTCATAGTCTTCCATGATACTTACAAGACGATCGAAGTTTTCTTTGTTTTCATTGTAAAGATCTTCTCTTACAAAGATACCAGCTTGTGGATAGCCACCTTCGCCCCATTCTTGTTGCAAGTCCTTAATAATCTTTAACTCTTTGCCATTTTCTTTTGCCTTAGCAATCGTAACACTTGCTAATGGTTCCGCAAGTAATGCACAGTCTGCATTTCCAGCAAGCAATGCAGCACTTGCATCGGCTACACTTCCATACCATGTAACATTTGGCTTTAGATCTTTGAATTCTTCTTTAAACACAAGACCAGGAACAGCCTGTTCACCAAAACAAGCCATCTCTCCTTCTTGTTCTAAAGCATCTTCACTTTCAGCCACAACATACAAGTTTCCAAATGTCACAACCGAATGAAGCTTATACTGTGACTTCCCTGCATTGTGTAACTTCACACCAAGATTCGTCGCAGCCACAATCACATCGTATTCACTTTCTGGTTGAACAAAGGCAGCCATAAGTGGATCTGGACCACTCACCGATGTAACATCTGCTAAGTCATCTTTGATGATTGGAACAAGTGATAAAGCAGGTGCTCCAAATGGTGTTAATACCGATAAACCGGTTTGTTCTAAGTCATTTGTAACCGCAATATCGTCATTTGTTTCAACGACATCCTCTTTGACTTCCGAACTTTCTTCTACTGGTGTAACCTTACCTCCACAACCAGTAAGGAGGACTGCAGATAGCAGTACTGATAAAAACTTTTTCATCCTCAACCCCTTTGCTACGCTATCGTAAGCGCTTCAATACAACTATCATAGCACAAAGCAATCAATTGTTAAGGCTACATGCATTGAAAAAGGAAGAAC
>JAHHRC010000116.1 GCA_020026035.1 Erysipelotrichaceae bacterium
TTTTGTTGCTTAGATGTAATCAAAATTTGACTATAAGCTTTGTCATAAACCTTTTGAAGATTTTCATCTGTTCCAAGAGCAGCTGCTACTTGTTGCTTTGCCATTCCGGAATCTATATTGTTAATATCTTTTTTGATTTGCGTAGCTTGTTTTAGCTTTTCTGCAAGTTCCTTTAGATGATTTTCGAATCCTGCAAAGTCTGTATATTCTTGTTCAAGACAAGCATATACAACAAGTAATTCTGCTTCTTCATTTGTAATTGGTGCATTGTTCAGTTTTGCTTGCTCAACAACTTTACTGATAATACCTTCCAGTTTGATTTGGTTATTATCAAATACATTGTTTACTTGTTGAATCTTTAATGCATCTCCATTATTGTCTGCTAATGCTTTGGAAGCTGCTTCGAACTTCGCTTTGATCATAGCTGCATTCTTTAATGGTTCAGCTGCTTTTAAGATTCGTTGTTCAACTGTTAATTGATCAGCACCTTCTAATGTTGCTGCTGCGTATAGAAGACGATTTAGTCCATCATCATCTAACTTTGTACCTGTCTTTTCCGCTTGTTTACGGATTGTTTCTTTTGCTGTGTTTAGCATTTCTGGAGTAATACCAGCATATTCTGTTAACTTTTCGTTGTAGTTTGAATAGTCAACTGGTTCTAGTCCTGCTTCTTTTAAGGATTCATTCACTGTTCCAAGAATTGCATTTGCTAATGTATCTGTCGCTGCGATTAAATCCTTTGATTTGCTATTAAGTGTACCTAGACCCGTATTTAGTTGAGCAGCACCATCTGCTAATTGGTTTGTACCATCACTTAGCTTGTTTGTACCATCTACTAATGTATTTGTTCCTTCGTTCAAACGCTTTGCACCATCGATTAATTGTGCTGTTGCGTCTTGAAGCTTGTCTAGATCATCTTTTGCTTTATCAAGATCTTTTGTATCAAGTGTTTCTTTTACTTCTTCGGTATCTGTACTTGAGGCAATCATGATGACTGGTGTAGAGAAGTCTGTAACGTCAGCTTCCACTACCATTTCATCGTTCATGAATGTCTTAAGTTCACTCATCTTACCATCTAATAGATTTCCAAATGAGTCCTTCATCCCCGGTAACATAACTGCTGCTACAATCTTGTTTGTAGAGTCTGTTTGCACGGTTCCAATGCTAGATTTGATGTTATTGGAATCAGATCCTTTAAACATCACCATGGCAACGGATACGAATGGAATATAAATTGGACGATTGATGCCATCAATGTTTTGCATCATCTTTTCATTGTTTGTAAGACGAATTGTAATCTTTAAATGACCACTCTTACCTGCTAGTTCATCAACGGTATATTTTTTACCATCTAATACATAACTAACATCTGCACTTACTGGCAATTGCTTTGTACCCTTACCTTGGTAGTAAATGTTGTCTTCTTTACTATCCCATACATAGCCATTTGTGCTTGTTTTTACTTTGTCTGTTGACTTTAGGTTTTCTACGTCTTGTAGATTGGATGCGTCATTGTAATTGTTGAATCCATTGTCGCTATGGAGCCAATCGGAAACCGTAATGTCTTTGACACTACCATCTCCATTTAAAAAGGCATATACAGATTCATCTTTGATGACATCTGCTTCATTTTCGGCATGTACTGGTGTAAGTGTTACAACCATAGTGGCCGCGAGTACACCAGTCATTCCTGCTTTAAGCTGCTTGAACTTCATTGTTTTCTCCTTTCGGTTTTGCCCATTGATACGTTGTCTTACGAATGAATGGTTCAAAGATAATCAATAATGATGGAAGTACGAAGATAATAACTCCCATTGAAATCAATGCACCACGGGCAATGAGTAAGCAAATACTCTTTAATAATTCCATCTTAGACACAAAGCTAACACCAACAGTAGCTGCGAAGAATGAAAGTCCAGAAGATAGAATGGACTGTGAACATGTCTCTACAGAAATCTGTGCGGCTTCCTTCCGGTTATAGCCTTGTGATAATTCTTCTTCAAAGCGGTTTGTCATTAAGATCGCATAGTCAACGGTTGCCCCTAACTGAATCGTTCCAATGACAATACTTGCAACGAATGGAAGAATCGAACCCGTAAAGTATGGAATCGACATATTAATAATAATCGCTGCTTCAATCGCCATAACCAATAGAATTGGAATGGAGAATGATTTAAAGGTTAAGGCAATGATTGCAAAGATCAATAAGGTTGAAGTCCAAGAAACCTTTTTAAAGTCAACGTCGGCTACTTCAATCAAGTCTTTGGTCATTGGAGCTTCCCCAGTGATAACACCACTTGGATCATATTCCTTAACAATCGAACGCATCTCATCAATTTGGTTATTGATTTCATCCGTTCCTGGTTTCAAGAAGGAATTTACGACAACAAGTGTCTTCCCATTTTGTTCAAAGGTTTCTTTGACTTCATCTGGTAAGAAGTCTTTTGGAATACTTGATCCAACAAACTTTTGCAAGGATAGAACAGATGTAACACCATCAAGTTCTTCAATGCGATGACTCATCGATGCGATTTGTTCATCATTTGTTTCGGCATCCATAACGATGAAGTACGTTGAAATCATATTGAAGTCTTCCTTCATCTTCTTAATACCAACAATACCTGTCATATCTTGTGGCAAGGAATCGGCCAATGTGTAATACACTTGCACCTTTGGATACGCAAGAGCGAACACCATTAAGATTCCTAAGAAAATTCCTAATACAGTTTTATAACGTCTTGTCACAAAGTAACTTGCACGCTTAAGTGGTTTGATGATTAATTTATGATGTCTACGATATACCCACTTACGCATACATAGAATCATTGAAGGAAGTACAGTGATTGTACATAGAACACCAAGTGCTACCCCCTTCGCCATTACAAGACCAATGTCTTTTCCAAGAATCAATCGCATTGTACATAATGCAACGAAACCGGCAATGGTTGTTAAGGAAGAAGCTGAGATGGAACTTGAAGTATTCATAATGGCATGCACCATTGCTTCTTCATCGGTGTCACGTTTGTTACGCTCTTCTTCATAACGATGTAATAAGAAGATCGAGTAGTCCATCGTAACCCCTAACTGCAATACCGTTGATAAAGCTTCGGTGATATACGAAATCTGACCGAAGATAATATTTGTACCAAAGTTATAAATGATTGGGAATGCAAGACCCATCATAAAGATAAATGGCACGGCATTGGATTCAAGACCTAAGAATAGAACCACCAAACATGCCCCTACGGCAATCATGATGTACATCGGCATTTCACTATCGACAATGTCTTTCGTGTCGGTTAGAACGACGGAAGCTCCACCAATAAATGCCTCATTCTTACAAATCTTCTTCATCGTACGTAACGCATCCATTGTCAAGTCGTCCGAAGCTGGCTGCTCAAATCGTACTAACATCATTGTCGCATCCTTTTCGGGATTAAACATTGCGTCATACAATTCTTTTGGCAAGACCTCCTTTGGTACGCTGACATCCATAATATCAGATACCCAGAACGCTTCTTTCACGCCTTCTACCTCTGAAATGCGATCCTTAAGATCGAGCAATTGAGCTGTTGGCATATGCTCAACTGTCACGATAGCAGTACTTGCAAGATTGAAATCATGCTCTAAGTACTGTTCACCGATCATAGAATCAAGTTCAGGTGGTAAATACGTTAGAATATCATAATTGATTTTCGTCGCGATTGCCCCAGCCGTTGCTGGAATCAATAAGAAGATTGCGACCGCTAAAACCCATTTTCTAAACTTGACTATAAATTTAGCAAATCCTTCCATGAATTTGTCCCCTTTCCGTAAACTGACCAAAGGTCACATGTTACAGTATACTGCTTTCTGACCTCTGGTCAAGTCACTGAAAACGCTTTTTGTGAGTTCTTATACAAATCATTGAAATTGTATTCCAAAGAAAAAAGACGCCAATTGACGTCTTATCTC
>JAHHRC010000117.1 GCA_020026035.1 Erysipelotrichaceae bacterium
GATGGGTGGTCGTGAGGCACAAGCCAACCTTGAGGGTAACTGGAATGTCGACACTGACGAAGACTTGGATGCAGTAATCACATCCGATGTAGCAAATCAAGTATTTCTTTCTGACCCACAGATTAACAACGACAAGTGGGTTACTTGCGACCTTGCAGACTCTGGAACAGATAACTTTTTAGCACTTGCTTGGAACGGATTCCACATTTACGACAAACTGATACTCAGCAAGACGACTCCTAGGCAGAATGCAGAAAGCCTTGAAATGTTTGCGGCACATCACGACATATCAAACAGTCACATCATATATGATGCAATCAGAGGAACATACATAAATGACTACATACCAGAAGCAATGCAGTTCGTCTCCTACAGAGCGCCAGTTGGACTCTATGCCAGAATGGCTTACAACCTAAAGGCTGAATGCTACTTGAGGCTTGTGGAGGCTTTGAAAAGAGGAAACATATCAATGGAAGAAAGTGTCGCAATGAGCAATTACGACCACATCGGCTTCAAGGAGGCAATAACAATGCAATGCGAGTTCCTAGAAGAATGCTCTGTGGTTCGATTCAAAGATATGCCTAGCGGAAAGAAAAACTTGCTTTCAAAAAAGGAAATGAACAAGATGCTTGGAAAAAACCGTTCTATGGACTTGCTTGACCCAATAGCAATGAGAATGCTTCCTTGCCTTCCTTTCCCTTATGGAGAAGAACTTGAAAAGACGGCACAAGAAATCACTTCTGATAAACATTACAATACTGACTGTGTTGACATATATGATAGTACATTTTGGGGGGCTTAATTATGATTACGAACGAACAGATAAGACAAGCAATAGAAGACTGCAACGAAAAAGGATATCCAGTTAGAGTTAGAGACATATCTTATATTTTGTTATGCGACAAGATTGAGGACAGAAGCGCAGTATATAAGATGGTTTTCGGAATGGATGAGGATTTCAACATAGACAAAGCAGAAGATTTCGATAAAAGTGATTCTATATTAAACCTACGAAAGTACATTTTATCAAACTTCTACAACGACATAGACATTTCATTTGAGGAGAACAAGAGGGAAATGGTTCGACTGATTGAGGAGGCTAAACTAGCGAAAGAGGAAGGTTGGATGAAAGCCAGCGACTCTCTTAAATTACAATCAGACTTGCGTGTAAAACTTAACGACAAGTTTAAGGTTTCTGATGAGAACCAAGAACAGATGATTGTGGTAAACACAAAGTTCAACTCTATATGTGAACATTGCGGTCACGAAATATCAGTTCCAACAAAAGAATATTTGATGGAAAAGTACAACCTTGTTGAAAAAGAAAATTAAATACCTTTATATGGCAAAGAAAAAAAACATTCAAGAAGAGAGTTTAAAGATTCACAACGCGGCAATTAAAGCGTTGCTTGAAGACCCAGAATTGCTTAAGAAGAAGAAGCCGTTCACTAGGGGCGCAGAACTTAGCGATAATATTGGAATCGACCAGACATGTGAAATAGCACAGTTAATCACAGCAAACTTGCCAAATTACAATAAAACAGTAGTTGCGCAAGAGCAGTTCATGCGAGAACTCGACCCATTTTGTCACGATGTTCTGTTTGACGAAAACATTCCATCTTTGTGCATTAAGTTGAAAGACGGAAGTTATGCCGATGTCAAGTTCTCAAGGATGCCTGTGTCGTTTCAGAAGAACATCAAGAACAAGCAAGTTCTCCACCTTACTGGAAATAAATTGCAGTTCACGATGATGGACACAGAGCCGACAGACAAGATGCGAAAGAACTTCATAACATTCAAGCAATATTGGGAGGAAAGAAACCAAGACGGAATGAAGCGAAAGATGGTTGACACTCAACTTTCTTACGGAGATGCTGGCCTTCTTTACTATTTTGACTACAAAGGTAGAATCAAGAGCAGAATTCTTTCTTTTGCAGACGGATATGTCCTATGTCCTCACAACGACCAGAACGGAGACAGAATACTTGAAAGCGTATATTACAAGAAAGACGATGTCGAGTACATTGACTCATACGATGATGAGTATATGTACAGATGGACGAATGACGAAACGGAGCAAGTTCTTGCACAGACTACAGAAGGAGGTGAATCCAATGTCGGCATGAAAAAAAGTACATGGAAGTGGCACGAACCAGTGAAGCACGGATTCGATGAGATTCCTTTGATAACCAAAAGAGGCGATGTCGCTTGGAATAACGCTCAGAACATAATCACAAGTTACGAGGTTCTTTACAACATCTTCAACGCAATTCAGAGAAGACACGGATGGGGAATACTTTACATCAAGGGAAACTTCGACAACCAAGCAAAAAAAATCGCTGGTGCTGTTGTTCTGAACGACAAGTCGCTTGACGGTAGAGGAGATGCTAAATACCTTACTCCTCCTACTCCAAACGGAATGCTTGACACTCTTGACAAACTTTTCGAGACAATTCAATTGAACTCAAGCACAACATTCCTTTTGCCGAAGGACATAAAGATGAGCGGTGACATCAGTGGAATAGCAATAATGCTGACACAATCACTCGACTTGGAAAATGCTGAGAACAATGCTATGGAATGGCAGAATGTCGCTGACAAGATGGTTCGTCTTTTCAAGTATGGCGTTTCAAAGGAGTTGGTGAACACAGAGAAAAACAAAACCGCTGTAACAGATTTCGAGGAAATGCACATCAAGGCAAGGTTCAAGGTTTGGAGACCAAAAAGCGCAGCAGAGTACAATCAGATGCTTGCAACGCTTACTGGTGCTGAACTTCTCTCTAAGGAAACAGGTATTGAACTCAACACAGAAAGTTGCCCAGATGAAAAGATAAGACTTGAAAGACAATATAAACAGATGGAGGAGAAAGCCGCTAGGGAAATGGAACTGAAAAACAAGTACAGACAAACAAGCGGACAAAGAGAAGGAAGTAAAAGAAAAAACAAAGAAGTGGAGGAATAGGAAATGGAAGAGATTGAAATGATTTCTTGGGTACAGTATTTACCTTCAATCATAACCGCACTTGGTTCAATAATAATCGCTTGGTTCACATACAATCAATATACAAAGAACAAAAAAACCGACCTTGAAATAGAGGTATTGAAACACAAGACGATTGCGGAGAACGAAAGGAGAAGCGACAACTGTGCGGTCGTTTATGGAGAACTCTATGACTTGAAGGACAAATTCGGTGCAGACCGAGTATACATCGTTCAGCCACACCCTCTCGGAAACGAAGATATGCTGAGCATTTATTTCGAGGTTCACAGAAACGAAATAAAGGAGATGAAGCCTAGGATACAGAAGAAGAAGATTTCAGAGGTAGCGAACTTCGCAAAACACATGGCTACAAGTCAGTTCAAAATAATCAAAGATATTGACGAACAGGTGGAGGACAGATATGCTCGTTCAATCATGATGAGCATGGGAACTAAGGAACTTATAATGATTAGGCTTTCTGACAACAAAAACGATTGGGTCGGAACAGTTTTCTGTGACTTCACGGACGAGATGAGGGTTGACGGAAAGTTCGCTGAACAAGCGATGCAGAAGTGTGCAACAACTATCCAGTACATTTTGCCACCGATTAGAGATTAATTTATATATTTACATATATGGAAAAGACACTTAAATTATACACACTAGTGGATGGCGTGAACGACACGCCATTCCCTAGTACCGAAGGACAGATAGAGATTCTTGACTTTCGGTACAATGCAAATCGTATGGGGGGAACTCCAACGATTTCTTGTTCCTTGATGCATCCAACATGCTTGGATGATGTATGGAACAGCAATGTGTATGCGATTTTCAACGGAGAGAAGTATTTCCTAAAGCAAATACCTTCCAGTTCAAAGAACAGCGGAGATTCAAGGTACAAGCATGAAATCGAACTCGTTTCAGAAAGGCGCATACTTGAAAGCGTTTATTTCTACGAGGTCGTTG
>JAHHRC010000118.1 GCA_020026035.1 Erysipelotrichaceae bacterium
CAGCTCAAAAGCCTACAGCGAAAGCTTCCTCGACAACCGTACCTAATACGAACGTTGCGCAAGCAAACGAAGTAACGGTTCCACGTACGGACGATCAAAGCCATCTTGGTATTTGGTCAATCGTGTTTGTTTCAATGATTGCATCGATCTTTGGTGCATGTAAGCATTTGAAAAAGTGCTAAGGATTTGAAACAAGTCTAGACGTAAGTCGAATCTAAAAAAGAACATTCGTACCTGATGAAGGAACGGATGTTCTTTTGATTGTTGCATATTTACGGTGTTTGTTGAATGTGATAAGATGATGTTGATCTTAGAATCATGTCAGGACCGATTGCTACGTACGAGGTGGTTGGAAATGACAAGAAAGGCAATCGAAAACTAGCATCGATTGCCTTTTAAATTTATGTTTTAGAGGTTGTTTGCCGCAACGAAGCCCGTAGAAAAGGCGATGGTCAGATTATAGCCGCCTGTATAACCGCTTAGATCTAAGACTTCTCCTGCAAAGGAGAGATTGTTGATGAGTTTGGATTTCATTGTCTTTGGATCAACTTCTTTGATGGAAATACCACCTTTTGTAACGAATCCTTGTTCAAGAGGTAATGTACCACTGACGGTGAATTTGAAGTTTGTAATACTTGTTGCAATGGCATCCATTTGTGGTTCATTGAGTTGGTTGATGGGTGTTTTTGGATCGATTTGGATGTTTGTAAGTAAGAATTCGACATAGCGTTCTTGTAGGAAGCTTTTCAGGTGCGTCTTGATTTCTTTGCTAGGCGCATCTTTTTTTCGTTTGTAGAGTTCTTCTTTGATGCTTTGTTTAGTGTAGGTTGGTAGGGCGTTTAGGGAAAGTGTGATGATGTTGTCTTTGTCTTTTTTGACTTGGTCATAGTAATGACTCGATAGACGTAATGCGGCTGGTCCTGAGATGCCAAAGTGTGTGAATAGGATGTCGTGTGTTTGTTTTTTTACGACCTTGCCTTTTTTGTTTAACATTGATAGTTCAATGTTTTGCATGGATAGACCTTGCAGTGTTCCATGTTTTATAAAGTCTTCTTTGCTTGTAAAAGGCACTTCACTTGGATACAGGGTCGTAATGGTATGACCGACTTGTTTCGCAAGGGTGTAACCATCGCCAGAGGAACCGGTTTGTGGGAAGGATGCACCGCCGGTTGTTAGGATGAAGTGTTTTCCGTAATAGGTTCCGTTATTTGTTTGAATGGCTTGGATGGTTGTTTCATCGTGAATAAAGTGTGTAGCACGAGTGTTTGTTTGAATGGTTACGTTGTATCTTTGGAAGCCTTGTTCAAATGTATGCAGGATGGTTTGGCTTTTGTTAGAGACGGGGAAGATGCGACCATGGTCTTCTTCTTTGAGTTTGACGTTTTCATCGATAAAGAATTGCATGATTTCAGTTGGTGAGAATTGGTGGAAGGAAGAATATAAGAAACGGCCATTTCCTGGTATGTATTCGATGAGTTTATCGATTGGTTTATTGTTTGTAAGGTTACAACGGCCTCCTCCTGTAATTAATAGTTTTTTTCCTAAGCTTTCATTTCGTTCTAATAGTAATACGGAGTTGTGATTTTTTGCGGCTGTATAGGCTGCCATAAGGCCAGAAGCGCCGCCTCCGATGACGATGACATCATATTGTTTCATTTCGTTCTTCCTTTCGTTTTGTATTCAGTGTATGCAAAGCGGTGTAAAAAGGCAATAAACGATGGTGCATTTGAGTATCATTTTTTTAAAGTCGTGCAATAATAACTACATGGAATTTAAAAACAGATTCCATTGCGAAAATAGAATTGTTGCACTAAAGTGTAGTGTGTGAAAGGATATGCATATGGAAACGTTAAAGTTAATTGGTAATACACCTCTTTATCATTTAGAGGGTACAAATATTTATGTGAAGTTAGAAAAGTTCAATGCGGCTGGTAGTATCAAAGACCGTGCTGTACTTGGAATGTTACAAAAGGCGATGGACGATGGGTTGATCAAAGAAGATACCATCTTAGTTGAGGCAACAAGTGGAAATACAGGAGTTGCTTTAGCGATGCTAGGAGCGATTTATAAGATTCCAGTAGTCATCATTATGCCTGAATCCATGAGTATGGAACGTCGTAAGTTGATTCAAGCCTATGGGGCAAAGTTGATTCTTACAAGTGCTAGTTTGGGTATGCAAGGAACGCTAGATGAAATGGATCGTTTGATGAAGGAAGATGCACGTTATGTGTCTCTTTCCCAGTTTGATAATCCAGCAAATCCAAACTTCCATTATGAAACAACCGGGAAAGAAATCTTAGAACAATTACCAGATGTAGGTGCCTTTGTGGCTGGTGTTGGTACAGGTGGTACGTTGAGTGGCGTTGCTAGACGTTTAAAAGAGTTTAACAAAGACATTCTTTGTGTTGCAGGAGAACCAAAGGATTCCGCGATTCTTTCTGGCAATAAGCCTGGTCCGCATAAGATTCAAGGCATTGGGGCAAACTTTATTCCAAAGAATTTGGATATGAGTGTTGTGGATGAAGTACTTGTTGTAAGCAATGAAGAAGCAATTGAAGAAACGAAGAAGTTTGCTAGAGAAACTGGTATCTTAGTTGGTATTAGTAGTGGTGCAAATATTGCCTTAGCAAAGAAGTTAAGTGAAAAGCATAAAGACTTAAAGATTGTGACAGTGGCACCAGATGGTGGAGAAAAGTATCTATCGGTATTGGAGTTTGACAATGTTTAAGTATTTAAAGTATTTGCATTACAACTTAGAGCGTAGTGTCAAAGATGATCCAGCAGCGCATTCAAAGATTGAAGTGTTGTTACTGTATCCACATATTAAGGCGTTGATCTTTCATCGTGTATCGCATTTCTTGTACAACCATCATTTGTATTTCTTAGCAAGATTTAATTCCAATATTGCACGCTTTATAACAGGCATAGAAATTCATCCTGGGGCAGTGATTGGCAAGGGTCTATTGATTGACCATGGCATTGGGGTTGTGATTGGGGAAACGACGATTATTGGTGATGATTGTAAGATTTACCATGGTGTTACCTTAGGTGGTACTGGTAAGCAACATGCCAAGCGTCATCCAACCTTAGGAAATCATGTGTTGATTGGTTGTGGAGCGAAGTGTCTTGGGAATATTACGATTGGTGATTATGCCAAGATTGGCGCAAATGCCGTTGTGGTAACAGATGTTCCAGAACATACAACCTTTATTGGTTTAGCTGCGAAAGATAAGCGTGACCAAAGAAGATGTTGTGGGGAAGAAAACGAAGACAAGTAGGTTAAAAGCCTGCTTTTTTTCTTTCTATATAAAAATGCGATGAAATCAATGGATTTTGGAATTGTGCATGTGAAAGTGGTAATTTGTTGCTTGAAAGAAGTATGTAGTCGTGATATATTTGATGCGTAAACAAACGTCCACGTAGCTCAGTTGGATAGAGCACCCGCCTTCTAAGCGGACGGTCAGGAGTTCGAGTCTCCTCGTGGACACCACTTTATAAATGAAGTCACGTAAGTGGCTTTTTTTATGCATTGTAATGTTTGTTTGCTTGCGTCTATGCTAGAATGCATGCAAAGGAAGGTATAGTTATGTTGTTTGTTGAATATCCAAAATGTAGTACATGTCGCAAAGCTTCAAAATGGCTCAGTGAAAATGGAATTGAAGTGGTTGATCGTGATATTAAAAATGATGCGCCTAGCTATGAAGAGTTAAAAGAGTGGCATGCAAAGTCGAATTTACCGCTGAAGAAGTTCTTTAATACATGTGGCATGGTGTATCGGGAAAAGAATCTAAAAGATCGTTTGAAAGACATGAGCGAAGAAGAAATGCTACAAGAGCTTGCAAGTGATGGCATGCTTGTAAAGCGTCCAATCTTAGTGGGCGATGACTTCGTGCTTGTTGGCTTTAAAGAAGAACAGTGGA
>JAHHRC010000119.1 GCA_020026035.1 Erysipelotrichaceae bacterium
ATATAGGAATTCATCGACATGTACATTCCTAAAACATACTTTGCAAAGAAAAAGGAAATCGCCGCAAAAAACAAACTCATAAACAACGCACTCTTTAAATAAATACGCCGTGCCAAACACACACGATCCAACTTCTTCGCTCCAAAGTTACTCGACACAAGCGGTTGTGTCGCCATTCCCATTCCAAAAAACAAGGAACCGATCACCCATTTATAACTAGACAATGTACCAAATACAGACAAATCATCCACCGTACCATAAAGCATGATTTTCTTGTTATAAAGGGTTATCGCCATCGCTTCAACACATGTCAAAAACGCAACACCAATCCCACTTTTAAAAATCAAACCCAAGTCTTTCCAATAGGTACTTGTCTTTTTCCATACAAGCTTTGACTTCTCACTTTGAAAATGCGTCAATTGCACACACAAGGCAATCACTTGACCAAGTGCTGTCGCAATGCCTGCACCTTTCATTCCAAGCCCTAGACCAAAGTCATACACAAAATACACATCCCCAAAGACATTAAACAAGCCACCAATAATTGCTGCTTTCGTAACCAAAGAAGGATTTCCATCATTGGATATAAATCCACTCACCAAACGCTCCATTAAAAACGCCGGCGTTGCTAGTACCAAATAAAACGCATATTCCTTCGCTAACGGCAAAATCGTTTCACTAGCCCCAAGCATCCGCAAAATCGCATCCATCTTCCCTAGTAATACACTCATCACTACAACAAGACACACGCATCCCGTTAAAACAGACGTTCTTAAAAACGTATCTGCTTGATCAAACTTCTTAGCACCACGAAGGCTACTCATCTGAATCGAACCTCCCATACCAAGAATAACACCAAGCACACACATCATCGGCCAGATTGGATTGACAATCGATAACGCCGCAGCACCACTTGGCCCACAATAATGACCAACGGCCATAATATCCACACTCGACTCTTATGTTCACATAGATTCGTTACTTCTATGCAGTTTCAAATTGAAACATCTTGTAGTTTCCTACAAGGACAGACTATATCTTCATCCTATAAAAGGAGCTACCCACTTCCAATGCACTTGCACTGTACTTCCTAACGGAATAGTCGTTGAACGTTCTTCTTAACGAAGCTTCGCTGCTGATCACCTATTACAACAAGACCTTAGGTTTACACCATCATCCATATCGTTTCTTTTTTCTACTTTCGTAACGTTCACGCTTAGTCTTTCAACTTACGTTGTCGTGAAACAATCTTTAAGGCTTTCCAGCAATTCAGGTAGACGATTGAGCAATGCTCAACATACAAATTACTTTGTATGCTTACAAACTTTTATAAATCGATACAACAAGCGCCGAACCAATCGACGCAACCAAATACTTTTTAAATACAACTCTTAAATCATCTTGTAACAAATTCATAAACAACCTCACCACCTTATTCTAGCAAAAAAGCCGCAAGAAAGCTTGCAGCATTCAACCTTATAGCAAATCGAAAAACGAACAAGGACCATCCGTACCAACCGGATACGTTAACACTTTGACATCCCGTAACTTCTTTTCAACATCCAGCATGTACAACCACGAAGCTTCGATCAACTCCCAATCCGTAAACCATGCCCGATCTTCTTCAAAACACGCCAGTAACATCCGCTCATAGGCTTCTGGAGTATTCATACGATACACAAGATTACAGTTTTGACAAAACTCCATCTTCGCTCGACTCACCCCATCTCCACCAGGTGTCTTAATATTAAATTCCAAATAAATTCCTTCTACCGGTTGAATCTTAATCACAAGCACATCTGCCTCATACCCATCAACCGCTTTAAACAAGATCCGCACTTCAATCTCACGCTTTGACATCTTCTTCCCGGTTCGAATCAAAAACGGAACATCCTTCCATCGTTCATTCTCCACAAACAACTTCATCGCCACAAAGGTTTCGGTATTTGAATCAACAGCCACCTTCTCTTCTTCACGGTAGCCTTCATATTGACCCAACACAATCGAATCCACATCCATCTTCTTAAGCGCTTGTAAGATTTTTAATTGTTCCTGCTTTACAACTCCATCGACATCTTCCAACGCTACAATCGATAGAATTTGTAACAAATGGTTCTGCACCATGTCCTTCATCGCCCCAACATGATCATAATAATTCCCACGTGTTTCAACTCCCACTTCTTCTAAACAAGAAATCTCCACACGTTCAATCGACTTACAATCCCATGCATTCCTTAGTAACAAGTTCCCCTTACGAATCGTTAGAATATTACGAACCATTTCTTTTCCTAAGTAATGATCAATACGATAAATATTCTCTTTGCCAAAACATTCTTCCAAATGCCTATTCAACAATCTAGCCTGCTCTAAGTTTTCCCCAAATGGCTTTTCTAAAATAATCTTTGGCTTACTCAAGTGTTTCACAGTCCGCATACCCGTTTGAATGACATCAAAAAACGAAGGCGCAACCGCTAAGTACACAATGTTATTACTGCCTTGCATCGATGCGTAATAATCATCTAACAAGGCATATTGACTAAGATCTGTAAAGTCCATCTGAAAGTAATGTACATGTTCTAAAAACGAAGCCATACACTCATCACTCACATGCACCCTTGCATATGTTTCAATCCAAGATTGAATAATCTTCCCATACGCTTCTTGGCTATAGTCTCTTCGACCAATCGCAACAATTTGCACGTCTTCACTCAATTCCTGATTCACATACAAATTAAACAATGCTGGTAATAACTTTCGATACGACAAATCTCCCGTACCACCAAATATCGTAATCGTCTCTTTAGTCTTGCCACTCATGATGCTCAAACCCTTCTTTCCCAATTCTATGAAATTGATGCGCCCCAAAATAGTCCCGTTGTGCCTGAATCAAATTCGCACCAAGATCATTTGCACGTAGCTGCACCACATACAAATACGCATTCAAAACTACCGGAACTGCTAACTCCATATCCATCGCTTGTAACGCTACACGCTTCAAAGAAGAAAAATTCTCTTCCACACATTCCAAATAGAACTTCGACGCAAACACATTCGCTTCTGTTTCAAACACGTCTACAAGCTGATTCAACAAATCGGTCTGAATGATACAACCTGCTCGAAAAATCTTTGCAATCGCAGCTAAATCCAAATTCCATCCATACAACAACGATGCCTTTTGATACATTGCAAATCCTTGCCCATACGCAAGACACTTACACACTACATACGCCTTGTATAGATCTTCTTCCTTAACTTCAACTTCAACTGTACCACCTTGATACAACTTCCGTAATTCACGCTCATTCGACATCACTCGAGCTGTATAGGCACTTACTAACAACGAAGCATTCTGTTCTTGCTTCAAGGATTCAATCCCCGTCCATCTTCCAGTTCCTTTATTACTTGCAACATCTTCAATGCAATCTACCAAATCCAAACCACTCTCGACATCCTTTTCCAAAAGAATCTTCGAAGTAATTTCCAACAAGTACGACTTCATAAGCCCTGTATTCCACGATGCAAACACCTTAGAAATCTTCGTATTATCATACTTACATCCATTCTTCAGTAACAAATACATTTCCACAATTAATTGCATATCCGCATACTCAATGCCATTATGGACCATCTTCACATAATGCCCACTTCCCATAGGCCCTATGTACGTACAACATGCTTCCCCTTCATACTTCGCCGCAATCGTTTCCAACAACTCACCAACAAGTGGATACACCTCAGAATCCCCAGATGGCATAATACTAGGCCCCTCTAAAGCCCCCTTCGCGCCCCCTGAAACACCAACGCCATAGTAATGAATTCCAACCTGTTTCAATGCGTCAAAGCGTCGATTCGTATCTTCAAAAAACGAATTCCCACCATCCATCACAACATCGCCTGCCTCTAACAATCCAACAAG
>JAHHRC010000012.1 GCA_020026035.1 Erysipelotrichaceae bacterium
TCCCACCACCTAAAGGAAGTGGGTTTCCGCCATTACAAGGAGAATTTATGAATAGTTTTGATCCATATATTCATATCGATGCGTACCATCGTTCCTTAAATAAATACAAAGAAGAGTTATGTGGTGACCGGGTGATGATCAAACGGTCAGATCGTTGTGTGGTCATGGTGTTATCGGATGGACTTGGGTCTGGTGTAAAGGCGAATATCTTATCGACCCTTACATCGACGATTATTTCTGAGATGATCTTTTCGGGGATGGCGTTAAAGGATGCCGTAGAAACAATTACGGCGACGTTACCGGTTTGTAATGAGCGGGGGATTGCCTATTCGACCTTTACGATTGTGCAGGTATTTTACAATACGAATTGTTACATTGCGCAGTTTGATAATCCTTCGGTTGTCTTAATGCGGGATGATGAGATTGTTCACTTAGAACAGGAAGAACATCTGATAAACAATAAAAAGATTTATATTTCGAAAACCCATGTGAAGGTCAATGACCGGATTGTGACCTTTAGTGATGGCGTCTTGCATGCTGGACTTGGTCTTACCTTGAATTTTGGTTGGGGCCAAGAAGAAGTAGAGCAGTTTTTGTTGGATATGACAACCAAGGATGATGATGCGAAGAAGATTACCGACTTAGTGCTTGCGAATGTGAATTATTTGTATGGTGGTAAGATGGGGGATGATTCAACGGTTGCTTGTTTGAAGATTATTGAGGCCAAAGAGACAAGGATTATGGTTGGACCTCCGTACCGTAAGGAAGATGACGAAAAGGTTGTTCGAAAACTGATGGAAGCCAGTGGCTATAAGATTTGTTGTGGTGGTACGACTTCGACGATTGTGTCTAGAGTTCTTGGGAAGGAATTAAAGACCTCGTTAGATTTTAAGTATGATCTACCACCGATTGGTTGGATTGAAGGCTTAGATTTAGTGACGGAAGGGGTTATTACCTTACAGAAGGTGGCACGTATTGTGCGTGATGCGAGTCGTTCACAAGAGGCGTATGATGCTTGTTTGCTTACAAAAGAGACAGATGGGGCTAGCCTTCTTACGAAAATGTTGCTAGAATCGAGTCAAATTACTTTTATGGTAGGGTTGAGTGACAATCCGGCTCACAATGCGATTGCCTATTCTCCGATTTCGTTGAATGCGAAGATTCGGATTATGGAAGAGATTCAAGAACATTTGCTTACGATGGGTAAGATTGTCACAATTGAAATGTATTAGGAAAGGGGATGTGTAGTATGCCAAGATTACAACCGAGTGATTTGGAATGGATGAATAAGCCTTCGTTGTATTTAACCAATGGTGGTAAAGTGGTGATTGAAACAGAACCACATACGATGTTTCATCCAAAGAGTCAGAAGGTGAAGGAAGCCTTTGGTTTACAAGTTGAGCCGAAGGGGAGTTTTTCCTTCTCGTTGCGCATGGACTATGCATTCCAAAATATAGATGATGAGTGTGGAATCTTTTTAGAACGTGATGACAAACACTGGGTGACGCTTGCTTTAGTGAAGAAGGAAGATCGCCTAGAGCTTGCTTGCACCGTTTACAACAATGGCTATAAGGATCGATCTGTTCGTGAACTTGGGTCGGCGATTAGCTGGTTGTATCTGAAAGTTGTATACTGGAGGGGGAATGCGAGTTTCTATTATAGTTTCCATGGGGATACGTATATGCAAATACGGAACTTGCATTTTGAAATGGACCAAAGTGAGGTACGAACGGGCTTGTATGCATGTTCGCTTCGAAACTCATTTTATGATGCGACATTTAATGAGATGTTGCTAGAAAGTATATAAGAGGTTACTTATGAGCGCAAAAGAACGTTTAATGAAGTATTGTATGATCGATACCCAATCCGATCCTACAAGTGAAACGACACCATCGACTTTGAAACAATTTGATTTAGCCAAGGTATTGGTTGAAGAGTTGAAAGAAGTCGGTGTAGATGATGTGGAGTTGGATGAGCATTGTTATATTTATGCCCATGTCAATGCGAATGTCGATCAAGAAGTACCGGTGGTTGGTTTTGTGGCCCATATGGATACGGCACCTGACTTTAGTGGAAAAGATGTAAAGCCTAGAATCATTGAAAACTATGATGGTAAAGACATTGTGTTAAATGAAACAGTTATTACGAAGGTGAAGGATTTCCCACAACTGAAACATGCGATTGGTAAGACGTTGATGGTGACCGATGGAAATACCTTGCTTGGAGCGGATGATAAGGCAGGAATTGCTAGTATTATGGAGGCTTTAGCGTATTTGCATGCGCATCCAGAAGTTCCACATGGAAAGATTGCCATTGCCTTTACACCAGATGAAGAAATTGGTCGTGGTACGATTAAGTTTGATGTGTCAAAGTTTGGGGCGGATTTTGCCTATACGATGGATGGCGATACGATTTCGGTGATGGCCGATGAGACTTTTAATGCGGCATATGCGAAGTTGAAGTTTAAGGGCTTTAGCATTCATCCTGGGGAAGCAAAGGATAAGATGATCAATGCGGCAAGTGTTCTTTGTAAGTATTCAAGTCTTTTACCAGAACATGCAACACCTGAACATACAACAGGAAAAGATGGCTTTATTCACTTAGTTGAGATGTCTGGAAATATTGAAGAGGCGTCTTGTTTGTATATTGTACGTGACCATGATCGTAGCAAGTTGGATGAAAAGCTTGGGTTGATGAGAAGCTTAGTGTCCTATTTGAATACGTATTATGGAAGTGATGTTGTTGAGATTGAAACTGGTTATAACTATCGCAATATGAAGGAAATCTTAGATCAGTATCCAAATGTTTCAAAGATTGCGGCGAAGTCGATTGAGGAACTTGGGTATGTTGTGAAGAATGTTCCGATTCGTGGTGGTACGGATGGAGCGGAATTAAGCTTCAAGGGTGTTCCGTGTCCAAACCTTGGTTGTGGAGGTGGAAACTTCCATGGTCGTTATGAATACTGTGTTGTGGAAGAGTTAGAAGATTCCAGTAAGCTTGTTTGTAAGATTATTGAGAATGTCTTGAAAGAGGGAAGTCTATGATTTGTACATGTACCTTAAATCCTTCGTTGGATTACTATTTGGAATTTGAAGAGTCGGTTCAAGAAGGAAAGACGAATCGTTCGACTTTGGAATACTATGAAGCTGGTGGAAAGGGAATCAATGTGTCGATTGTGTTGAACAATCTATTAATTCCAACACGTGCCTTTGGCTTCCTTGGTGGGTTTTCAAGAGAGTTTTATATTAAGTTATTGCAAAAGTATGAGTATGTACGGCCAAACTTTACGTACATTGAAGGGCATACGCGGATCAATGTGAAGGTACAAGACCATGATGTGGCTACGGCATTGAATGCGGCTGGGCCTTATATTACCGATCAAGATATGAAGAATTTGTACGAGAAGGCCGATCGTTTGGATGAAGGGGATTACTTTGTCTTAGGTGGTACGTGTCAATCGTATTTGAAGGAAGATGTGGAAAAGATGATCATCAATTGTATTCACAATGATGTGCGTGTTTGTTTGGATTCGGATTGTGACTTGATGTATGATCTTTTAGAACATAAGCCATTTATGGTAAAGACAACAAGTAGTGAATTGTGTGCGCATAAGAATGTTGAAGAGACATTTGAACATACCGTAGAAGCTTGTAAAGAGATGTATGCTTTAGGTGCACGTCATGTCTTAGCGGTCTATGATAAGAAACAGGCGATTCTTGTGTGTGAAAGTGGTGTCTATGTGACAAAACTTCTTCGTCAACAAAAAGCGGTTTCGATGGTTGGGGCAAGTGATGCCTTGACGGCTGGATTCTTAATGAATTACTTGCGTAGTAGTGATCCGGTGGATTCGTTTAAGTTTGGATCTTGTTGCGGAGTGGCGACGGCGTATTCAAAGGGTCTTGCAACACGAGAAAAGATTGATTCCTTCTACAGTGATGTGGAAGTAGAGTTGCTACAAGAAGCTTAGGAAACTAGGCTTTTTCTTTTTGAATTCTGAATCTTGTGTGAAGATGTAAGACAAGTTGGTATTTTTGCGTATAATAGGTACATGGAGGTTTTTTATGAGTAAAAGTCGTAAGTATACAGTGATTGCACTTGTGATCATTGGAATTAGTTTAATTGTGTATAGTTTGAAGATGTCGATGGATCAAAAGGTTGTCGAAGATGTTTCAAAGGAAGTTTTGAAAGAGACGGTGACGATTGAAAATCCGGTGAAGTTAAATATCTTGGATGAACATCCAGATATGAGTGGGTATATGTATTTAGAAGATGAAAATCCAAACTTTGAAGAGATTACGATTGCCGAAACGTTGCGTTTGTTTGATGAAAAGGGTTCTGCAGTGATTGTGTTATCAAGTGATCGTTGTCCTTGGTGTGAGGTTGCGATTCCGGTATTGAATGAAGTTTCAAAGGAATTAGGGCAAGTGGTGTATTATGTCAATGCCGCAAGTCCTTACAATGTGTCCAGTACGGAAGAAAAGGCACAGATGATTGATCGTTTGACAAAGGAATTAGATCCTGTTCTTGAAGAAGAGGAAAATGGGGAGAAAACCTTGTATATTCCCCTTGTTGTAGGAATTAAGGATGGGGTTCCAGTGAAGGGGCATGTCGCACTTGTTGAAGGTGTTGAAAGTGATGAGATGGGTCCTAAGTTAACGGAAGCGCAAAAAGAAGAATTGAAAGAGATTTATCGTGATTTGTTTAAGGCTGTTAGTAAGTAAGCAGCCTTTTTTGATGGATGTTTTGTTTTGTGTGTATAATAGGGCAAGGTGAAGACGATGTGGATGCGATTCTTTCATAAAAATGAAGATGTCATTGGGGATGTTGTAGATGTAAGACTGGAACGGAAGTTTGTTGCGTGTCGGTATAATCGCTATGTGCCATCGTTTTGTTTTGGGATTTACTTGCATGATTCAAAAACGCGTGTAGGGTCTTGTGATTTGCGCGTTGGAATGAATGATGAGTTGTATTATGCTGGAAATATTGGTTATGAGATTGATGAAGATTTCCGGGGAAATAAGTATGCCTATTATGCAGGGGTATTGTTGTTGGAAGTGGCGATGAGACAGGGGATGAAGGAAGTGTTAGTTACCTGTTCGCCTGAGAATGTTGCGAGTCGTAAAACAATTGAACGAATGGGAGGTTGTTTTGTGGAGTGTGTGGATGTGCCAAAGTCGCATTGGTTGGTACGTCGAAACGAAGCGGTAAAAGAGATTTATCGAATTGTATTGAAGTAGAAAGGGTCAGGGAATATGCGGAATTTAGTTCGAATCTTAACGAGTCGATTGATTGCGGTCATTGTCTTGATTGCTTTGCAGATATGGGTTTTAACGATGTCGATCTGGGGCGTTGCCTTGTATTACTCGATTATGGGGTATTTGGAGGTGTTCTCGATTGCCTTAGCGATTTATGTGGTAAACAAGGATGAAGATCCATCGTATAAGATTGCTTGGATTGTGACGATTTTAGTATTACCAGTATTTGGTGGCTTGTTGTATGTGTTATGTGCGGGGCGTAAGATGCCTAAGAAGTTGTATAAGGGTACAACGCGTGCAAGCAAGCGGATGCGTCATTTGTTACAACAAGAGGATGAAGTGTTAGAGTTGGTTCAAAAGGATGGATTAGAGCGGGTATTTCATTATGGGTTGAAGGTGAGTGATTTCCCGATTTATCAGAATACGAAGTCGACGTATTTTGCAAGTGGGGAAGAGTTCTTTCCGGTATTCTTAGAGGCGTTACGATCGGCGAAACATTTTATTTTCTTAGAATACTTCATCATTGAAGAAGGGTCTTGTTGGGATGAGATTCTTGAAGTGTTACTTGAGAAAGTGCAAGAGGGTGTTGAAGTGAAGCTTGTGTATGATGATATGGGTTGTATGGATAAGTTGCCGTATCATTATTCGAAGAAGTTGAATGAGATGGGAATTGAGACGTATCGGTTTAATAAGTTGCGTCCGAATTTGATTGTGCAGATGAATAACCGTGACCATCGTAAGATTTGTGTGATTGATAATCGGATTGGGTTTACCGGGGGAATTAATTTAGCAGATGAATATATGAATCGGATTGAGCGCTTTGGCTATTGGCGGGATTCGGCAATTAAGATTGAAGGGCAAGCGGTTTGGAGTTTGACGGTGATGTTTTTGGGGATGTATTCGTATTTAAAGAATGACGATGATGCGATTGATTACCAAAGGTATCAATTGGACTATGACTATACAGGCTATGATGGGTTGTATCAGCCATTTAGTGATACGCCAACCGATGATGCAGATGTTGCATTAGGGATGCATATGAATGTTGTAAACTTCGCAAAGAAGTATGTATACATTGATACGCCGTATTTGATTTTGAATGACAATATGCGTTCTGCGCTTTGTATGGCGGCTAAAAATGGTGTGGATGTAAGGATTCTTGTGCCGGGAATTCCGGATAAGATTTTTGCCTATAATATGACGAAACATAATTATTGGTCATTGCTTGAAAGTGGCGTTCGTATTTATGAATATACACCTGGGTTTAATCATACGAAGGCGATGGTGTGTGATGATTGTTTGGGTATTGTTGGTTCGGTGAATACGGATTATCGAAGTTATTATTTGCACTTTGAAGATGGGATTTTGATGTATGATTCAAAGAGTATTGAAACGATGAAGGAAGTTTTCTTAGAGTCGTTAGAGAAAAGTAGTGAAGTCAGTCTTGATGTGATGATGAAAACGCCTTGGGTGGTACGGATCTTTCGGGCGTTGTTGCACCTAGTTGCACCACTATTCTAGAGGTGAATATGGATAAGAGTGAAAAGAATTTGGTTTGGATTTTTGTCGCACTTGGGATTTGTTTTGTGATAGGGTGTGCATTTTTGTTTACCAAAGAAAAGAAGATTGAAGAAATAGAGATGGCCAAGGTTGTACATACAGAAAATCTTGAAGTGGATTTGGTGAATGGGATTTCGGTTGAACACGCGTATGTGCCTTATGATTCAAGACGCCGGCCTGGAGAAGTACGAGAGATTTTGTATATAACGATTCATGAAACGGATAATCGTAGAAGTGGGTCGGGTGCGGATGCGCATAAGAATTTTCTTTCTGGAAATAATACCGATATTACGGGTTGGCATTATACGGTGGATGATGGAAGTATTGTGCATCATATACCGGACAATGAGATTGCCTGGAATGCAGGAGATGGAAGAAGTGAGCTTGGTGGCAATATGAATGGGATTGGCATTGAGATGTGTGTCAATGTGGATAACGATTATGAAAAGACGGTGGAAAATACCGTGGCTCTTGTCGTAGCGTTATTAAGAGCGTATGATTTAGAACCGAAGGATGTTCGTTTTCATGAGGACTTTATGAATAAGGAATGTCCGCATCGGTTGATTAGTGAAGGGCGTTTGGATGACTTTTATAGGATGGTCATTGAGGCGTATTCGAAGAATCAATTTGTTGAGATGGAAGAGGTAGAATAAGATGGATCGTATTGGTTTGGTGTTAGAAGGCGGTGGTATGCGTGGTGCGTATACGGCTGGGGCTTTGAAGTGGTTGAATGATCATCATATTTCCTTTGATTACAATGTGGGAATTTCCAGTGGTGCGGTTTATTTGATTTGTTATCTTTTGAAGAATGAAGAAGCGGCGTATCATATGGCGATTGACTATGCAGGTGATAAGGATACGGTAGGTATTCGAGCAATTATGAAAGAGGGCTACTATGTGGCTTATAAGCATTTGTTTAACGATTGCTTGAAGAAAAAAGACAAGATTTCTATGGAGCCATTGAAAGCGCAAGATGTGGATATGGAACTTGGGTGTTACGACTTAGAACAAGGGCGTACGGTGTATTTTAAGACCAAGGAACTGGATGAAGACTTGGTGTTATTACGGGCGGCTTGTTCGTTACCGATTGTGTCTGAGACGGTTGAGTTTGAAGGGCGTAAGTTGATTGATGGTGGTTTAACGAAGATGATTCCGATTGAACGTTCGATTGAGCGTGGTTGTACAAAGCATTTTGTGATTACCACAAAGCCAGAAGGGTATGTTCGTAAGGAAGCTTCGGGATTTATGAAGTGGTTGATGAAGATGTGGTATAAGGAGTATCCACAAGAGTATAACGATTATGCGATTCGTCATATCAACTACAATAAGCAAATGGATTTGATTCAATCCTTGCAAGAAGAAGGCAAGGCGTATATGGTTCGTCCAAGTAAGACGATTAAGGTGTCGCGTTTTAGTGGCGATCCTAAGAATTTGATCGAATTGTATGAGTTAGGATATAGCGATATGGAAGCGCAAAAGGATGCGATTTATGCATTCTTAGGAAAGAAGAGGTAGTTTGATATGATTAAGTTAATAGCGAGTGATTTGGATGGTACGATTATCAACCATCACAATGCCTGTGATCCATCGACTGTAGAAGCGGTGAAACGGGTAAGAGATATGGGCATTAAGTTTGCCATTTGTACGGGTCGTCCGATTGATTCGATGACGCCATTCTTAAAGGAATGGGGTTTGTATGGCAATGTGGATTACATCATTGGGTCGAATGGTGGAGAGGTGCTTGAAATTGAAACGAACAAGCATGCGATCACCTATGATTTAAGTGAAGAGGTCTTAAAGGATGTCTTAGCGTTGTATGAACCTTTGGGTGTGATTCCTTCGGTGTATGATGGGCAGATTTTGTACGTACAAACACCAAATGAATTTACCGCAAAGATTTGTAAGCGCATTGGTGTTATTGAGAAACAAGCGAATATCTATGATTTGTTGGATCGACCAACGATTAAGATTATGTTCATGGTGGAAGAAGACAAGATGAAAGAAATCGAAGCATTCTATCAGAATCATTTAGATGAGCGTTATGTTGGCTTTAAGACAGCGGTTGATTTGTTTGAAATTTCCAATCCATTACTAGCGAAGGATGTTGGGGTTGAAATGGTTGCGGCGATGATGCATATTAACCATGATGAAATGATGGCCTTTGGGGATACCAGTAACGATGTTGCGATGCTTAAGAAAGTAAAGTATGGCATTGTCATGGCGAATGGTAGTGAAGATGCGAAGAAGGTTGCCTATGATAAGACTCTATCGATTGAAGAAAATGGCTTTGCGTATTACTTGAATAAGCATGTTGTGGATGGCGAATTTGTAGAATAAGAAACTTGGAAGACTTTGGAAACGAAGTCTTTTTTACATAGAAAAAGCCAAGGTTAGTTGTCCTTGGCTTTGTTTGGTTTGTCTTCTTTTTGTAAGAGAAGTTCTTTTTGTTTGCGTTGGTATTCTTTGTATTCCTCTTTACTAAGAGTGTCAAAGAAGGTTTTACGCTTTCTTGGTTTGATCGGATTCATTGTCTTCTTCTTCGCTTTCTACAACCTTACGATTTTTATAGTTTGTCGCATCAAGAATTTCTTGTGATGGAATGTTTTCTTCCATATCAAATGGTTTTAGATACAAACAATAATATTCATCGTAGGTTAGATTGGATTCCACAACCGCTAAGGCCAAGTCTTTTCCAACGTAGCGATAGTGCCATGGTTCGTATTGGAAGCGGGTGATTTCTTCTTTGTCCATTGGGAAGCGTAAGAGCCATCCGTAGTTTGCACAGTTGATGGAGGCCCATGCGAAGGCTTTGGTGTCCTTGAATTCTGGAATAGAGTCTTCGTTTGTGGCTGCTAAGTCAACGGCTAGTCCTGTTTGGTGTTCGGAGAAGCCAGGTCGAGCTGCTAAGTGATCGGCTTTGTCGTTTCCATAGGCAAGTACGTAATTGGCGTAGACTTTTTCTTGTGAGGCATAGTCACGATACGCACTTGAGGCGAAGAAGGTAACACCAACCTCACGTCCCCCGTTGCACCATTCCATAAAGGCATTGGCTGCCTCTTCTTGGAGTTGACGATCATTTGCGGCGTAAAGGTTTGATAAGGTGGTTAGGTTAGGTGGTACAAAGGAGGCGTCCAGGTAGTAGATTTTGTTTACTAACTTGTTTACATCGTTTGCGTCAAAGACAGGGGCTTTGGCTTTGTATGGGGTGAAATAGTCACGGGATAGGTGGAAGGAGGTTGGACTATTTTCTTTGTGTTTATGACAGTCTTCAATGTATCGTGATTCGTCAAATTGATAATCAAAGATGAGTAGTGGAGTCATTTCATAGAACTTTAAGTTTTTAAATAGGTTTACTAATTGGTCTTGTTCGTAGCCTTTGTCTTTTAAACGATTTATTAACAAGAAGGCATCGTCGGTTAGCGGGTTGTCTGGGGTTGCGACGGTGTAGAATTCCAAATAGTCTTTGTTTATTTTGTTTGCTTTGATGCTTGCGGCAAGGTATGGAGAGAAGTAATTGTTTTCTAGAATTGGTTTTTTGAGTTTCAATTCTTTGATCATGGCAATTTCTTCTTTCTTGTAACCGAGCTTTTTGAGCTTGTTGTTGGTTTTTAGAATTGGTATGAAGATGATACATAAGATGGCGATAAGACCGGCGAGGGCGTAGTAGACTTCTTTGCGAAGTTTGCGTTTTACTTTGCGTTTGCTTTTTGTCTTTTTGCCATATGGCCAGACGAGTTTATAGCGTCTACGTCTTCTTTTCTTGTGTTTGTTTGTTGGCATGTTTAATAACCTCAAATCTGTTCCATGGGTATGTGTTTGGTGGGTAGTTTGTTATTTCAATTACTTCTTTCTTGGTTGGGTGTTCAAAGGCTAAACGAACTGCATAAAGGGCGATTTGGCCTTTGGTGGTGTGTTTGTTGTAACGTTGATCATGTAGTAGGGGTAAGTTACGAGATGCGAATTGAACGCGGATTTGGTGAGGTCTTCCGGTTTCAAGTTCGATTTTGACAAGGGTTTTGTTGTCTTTTACTTCTAAGACTTCATAATGCAAAATGCTTTTTTTGCCTTGGTCTTTTGTCGTTGTTTGAACGGTATTTGTTTTGGAGTCCTTTATCAAATAGTCAACAAGGGTTCCTTGTTTGTCTTTTGGAACACCATCAAGGATTGCGTAATAGGTTTTATCCATCTTGTTTCGACGAATGGTATCGGATAGACGACTTGCGGCTTTGGAGGTTTTGGCAAAGACCATCACTCCTCCAACCGGGCGATCTAAACGGTGTACTAAGCCTAAATACACATTTCCTGGTTTGTTGTATTTTTCTTTGAGGTATTGTTTTAGGGCGTTTAGTAGGTCTAGATCTTTGCTCGAATCTTCTTGAACCGGCATGTTGGCTGGTTTTTCAACGACTAAAAGATGGTTATCTTCATAGAGTACGTTAATCATTCCGTTGCCATCTTCCATAGATTCCACATGGTAATAGAAGGTCGTTGTTTACAACTGGGATGGTCACATCACCTGTATCAACACTTCCGTTTGGATGTTTTGGTAGTACCATGGTCTTTAGAATATTTTCTAAGACTAAATGGGATACACCGGTTGTGTAGGAATTGATCAAGAAGAACAAGGCGTTATCGTCAAGAATGTCAACACACGCTTCAACGAGTCCTGCAAGTTCTTTTTCTAATTTCCACATTTCGCCATTTGGACCTCTTCCATAGGATGGTGGATCCATGAGGATTCCATGGTATGTACGGCCACGTCTTTTTTCACGTTGCACAAACTTTAGACAGTCTTCAACGATGAAACGGATGTGGTTTTCTTGTAGACCGGATAGATCTCTATTTTCTTTTGCCCATTGCACCATACCTTTTGACGCATCGACGTGTACGACTTCTGCAGCTCCTGCTTTTGAGCAAGCCATTGTAGCGCCACCTGTATATGCGAAAAGGTTTAAGATTCGTATTTCTTCATCTGGGTGCGACTTGATTAAGTCACTCATCCAGTCCCAGTTTACGGCTTGTTCTGGGAAAAGGCCGGTATGTTTGAAGCCGGTTGGGGAGACTTTGAAGGTTAGATCCTTGTAGTCAATTGTCCAGCTTTCTGGCAGTTTCTTTTTGTATTCCCAATGTCCGCCACCTTTGTTGGAACGGTGGTATACGGCATCGGCTGCTTGCCATTTTTTGTTGGTTTGATCCATTGGCCATAATGCGCCTGGGTCAGGTCGACGTAATACAACGTTTGACCATATTTCGAGTTTTTCTCCATCACCTGCATCGAGGCAAGTGTAATCTTTCCATTGATCTGCTTTTAATATCATAATAAATACTTCCTTTACGCCTTGCATTATATCATTAATAAGGTAGTTTCTTTCACTTCGAAGATGTTTTTGTTGGAATGTTTCGTACTGTACGTATATTGGTACAGTGATTTGCGTGTTTGGCGGTACAATGATGGTGTGTATCTTGTGTTATAATGACAAAAGGCAATAGGAATGGAGTGTTAGTCATGATAGATGTTAGTCTTTTAAATGAGAATCAAAAAGAAGCGGTACTTGCGGAAGAAAAGTACTTACGAATCGTAGCTGGTGCAGGAAGTGGGAAGACGCGTGTTTTAACCATGCGCATTGCCCATTTGATTTTGGACCGGATGATTCCAGCGTATCGTATTTTAGCAATTACCTTTACAAACAAAGCAGCCAATGAGATGAAGGAACGTGTTGCAGGGATGTTGGAAGGGGAAAGCCAACAGGCAATGATTTGCACGGTGCACTCGTTATGTGTGCGTATTTTGCGTGAAGACATTGGGGCAATTGGGATGCCGAAGAACTTTACGATTTTGGATGCGGATGATCAAAAATCGATTTTAAGAGAAGCGTATAAGAAGTTTGACATTGATCAAAAGACAATTTCATTCCCAAGTATGTTGAGTTATATTTCAGCGAATAAAACAAATGAAGTTACCCCACAACAAGCATTAGCGTCTGCTGGGAGCTATGGCGATCAAAAGATTCGTGCCCAAGTGTATGCGATGTATGCGAAGCGTTTGAAAGAGTTATATGCGTTAGACTTTGATGATTTGATTTTAACGACCGTACAGATTTTTAGAAAGCACAAGGATGTGTTAGCGAAGTGGCAAAGACGCTACCATCATATTCATGTCGATGAGTTCCAGGATATTGATATCAAACAATATGAATTGATTCGTCAGTTAGCGGGTGTGGATAATTGTTTGTGTGTTGTAGGGGATCCGGATCAAACGATTTATACCTGGCGTGGTGCGGATGTGAATATCATTATGAATTTACAACGTGACTTTCCATCCTTGCGAACGATTATGTTGAACCAAAACTATCGTTCGACGACATGTATTCTAAATGGGGCGAATTCGGTGATTCACAATAATAAGAATCGTATGGAAAAGGATTTGTTCTCGATGCGGGAATCTGATGAAAAGATTACCCACTATGCCTCAAGTGGGGATGTGTATGAGGCAAACTATGTCGCTACAACGATTAAGAAGTTGCATAGTGAAGGAAAGAGTTACCACGATATTGCGATTTTGTATCGTTCAAACTATTTATCACGTGCAATGGAAAAAGGCTTACTAGATGAAAAGATTCCGTATGTGATTTATGGTGGTACACGATTCTATGAACGTCAGGAAGTGAAGGATGCGCTTTGTTTCTTAAGGATGTGTACAACGGCGGATGATTTAGCGTTGCGTCGTATTTTGAATAAGCCAAAGCGTGGTATTGGGAATAAGAGTATTGAAACGATTATGATGCAAGCGGAATTAGAAGGAAAGACGATGTATGAAGTTATTCGTGATTCGCGCTTGTTTAGTGGCAAGACACAAAGTTCGATTGACCAGTTTGTAAAGATGGTCGAAAGCTGGCGAATGCGGGCAAATGATTTGGATAAGGACTTGTATTTGTTCTTTGATGATATTTTGAAAGAATCGGGCTATAAAAAGATGTTGGAAGATGATCGAGAATTGGATCGTATTGAAAACTTGAAGGAATTGATTGATGACGTCAAGCACTTTGGGGAAGATTATCCAGATAGTACATTGGATGAATACTTACAGATGGTTAGCTTGTATGGAGATCACGAAAAGCCGATGGAAAGTGACTTTGTGCAATTGATGACAGTGCATGCCTCAAAGGGTCTTGAGTTTGATACGGTCTTTGTGATTGGTATGAACGATGGAATTTTCCCGAGCCAACGATCGATGGATGATGGCTCACGTGGCTTAGAAGAAGAGCGTCGTTTGGCCTATGTTGCCTTTACAAGAGCGAAGAATAAGTTATATATCACCGAAGCTGCAGGGTTCTCCTTTATCATTCAAGGAGAGCGTAAGAAGTCGCGCTTTATTGATGAGATTGATGATGCGTTTATTGAGCATACGGGTGCGATTGTACAAGACAATGAGCCAATGTATACAAAGGCGTCTTGGGATGAAGATGAAGTGTATGAAAAGGCTGTAACACGTATGCAACAACAGCGTCCAACATCGTTAGCGAATGTTGGTGGTAAGACAATGAAGCGTGGGGATGTTGTGGTCCATGCACGCTTTGGACAAGGAAAGGTTCTTGGTGTGGAAGGTCCAATTGCCAAGATTGCCTTTGATGCGCCATTTGGAGTGAAGAAGATTGCGAAGAATCATCCGACTTTGAAATTGAAGAAGGATTTGTCATAAAAGAGGTTAGTTATGGACGAAAAGAAACGTATTGAACAGTTGCGTAGCCAATTGAATCGCTTTGGTGTTGAGTACTATGAACAAGATGCGCCAACGGTTTCCGATGAGACGTATGATACTTTGATGCAAGAATTAATTGCGTTAGAAGAAAAACATCCAGAGATGTATGATGCCTTATCACCAACACAGCGTGTTGGCGGTAAGGTGTTGGATGGCTTTACCAAGGTCAAACATGCCAAGAAGATGTTGTCGATGGGGGATGTCTTTAGTTTTGAAGAATTGCGTGCATGGTGTAAGAATGTCGAAGACAGTATTGGGCCTTGTGTGTATTCGGTTGAACAAAAGATTGATGGTTTGGCAATGTCGGTGACGTATCATAATGGAAGATTCTATCAAGCGGTAACACGTGGGGATGGAACGATTGGTGAAGATGTCACAGAGAATGTGAAGACGATTCGCTCATTACCAATGGAGATTGATTTCAAAGAGGATTTAGAGATTCGTGGTGAAGTCTATATGCCGATATCTTCGTTTGAAGCGTTGAATCAACGACAAAAAGAAGAAGGCAAGAATGAATTTGCGAATCCTCGAAATGCGGCAGCGGGGTCGATTCGTCAATTAGATACGCGTGTTGCGGCAAGTCGAAATCTTGATGCGCTTTGGTATTACGTACCAGATGCGATGGGGTTCGGGTTTGAAAACCATTCCGATTCGGTTGCGTGGTTAAAGGAATTAGGTTTCCATGTAAATCCGTATAATCGCGTTTGTAAGAATGTAGATGAGATCATTAGCTTTATTGAAGAAGTCAATACGATGCGTGATTCGTTACCATATGGAATTGATGGTATGGTCATTAAGGTTGATTCTTTAGCGCAGGAAGAAGAGTTAGGGTATACGGTAAAGACACCGAAATGGTGTATTGCCTATAAGTTTAAGGCGGAAGAAGCGATTACCTTATTGAAGGATATTGTGTTAACAGTTGGAAGAACCGGAAAGATAACGCCAAATGCGGTATTAGAGCCAGTTCAGCTTGCAGGTACGGTTGTATCGGCGGCGAGTTTGCACAATGAAGATTTGATTTTAGAAAAAGATGTTCGTGTGAATGATTATGTCATCGTGCATAAGGCGGGGGATATTATTCCCGAAGTGATTCAACCGGTTGTGGAAAAGCGGGATGGAACACAGGTTCCATATGTCTTCCCAACGGTTTGTCCGGTTTGTGGTAGTAAGATTTATCGTTTCGAAGATGAAGCGGCGCATTATTGTATGAACTTGGATTGTGAAGCGCGGGTTGTGACTTCGATTGCCCATTTTGCCAGTCGTGATGCGATGAACATTGATGGACTTGGAGAAAAGCGTGTGGAACAATTCCATAAGATGGGATTGCTTGAAACGGTAGAAGATATTTATCGTTTGAAAGACAAACAAGAAGAGATTCTTGCCTTAGAGAAGTTTGGTATGAAGTCGTATCAAAACTTGATTCAGGCAATTGAAGTAAGCAAACGCAATTCGTTAGAGAAGGTGTTGTTTGGGTTAGGAATTCGCCAAGTTGGTTCAAAGGCTGCAAGTGTTCTTGCAAAGCATTTTAAGACGATGGATGCCCTGAAACATGCAAGTATAGAAGAACTTGTTGGTATTGAGGATATTGGTTTAATTACTGCGGAAACGATTGTGACGTGGTTTAAGGATGAACGTAATTTGCAGTTAATCGATGCCCTAAGTGAGTTGGGATTGAATCTTAGCTACATTGGTGTAGAAACAAAGGAATCAATCTTTACGGATAAGACTTGTGTTTTAACGGGTTCGTTGCAACATTACACAAGGAAAGAAGCACAGGCTGTGTTAGAGGGGCTTGGTGCGAAGGTGTCGGGTTCGGTTTCGAAGAAGACAGACTTTGTGATTTATGGTGAAGAAGCAGGTAGTAAGCTTGAAAAGGCGAAGAAACTTGGTGTTAATACGCTTACAGAGGAACAATTCCTTGCAATTGTGAGTGAGGTTGGTTGAAAATAAACCAATAGGTGTTTAAAATGGACAAAGGAAAAAGAGGTTTTAATATGAATGAAATCAAGGATTCAGCTTATTTTAAGAAATTGGCGAAACAATTGATGTTTGAACTCTCGGATGAAGAGGCAAATGATATTGTGAAAGAATTTGATGTGTTAAATTCCCAAATGGAATTGTTAGATGCAGTCAATACGGATGGTGTAGAACCAATGGTGTATCCGTTTGAAGATGAAACAGTGTTCTTACGTAAGGATGTTGTGTCTCATACAATTAGTCAGGAAGATGCGCTTAAGAATGTCGAAAAGAAATTAGAAGGGCACTTCATGTTGCCAAAGGTGGTGAAGTAATGTTTAAAGATATGTTGAATGATAAGGCAAATGCGAAGAATCGTTGTCTTGAGGCGTATAAGAAGGCGCAAGAATTGAACGAGTCTTTGAATGCGGTTATTACGTTTGTAGATCCAAGTGAGCAATTAGAACATCTTGTGGAAGATGGCAAGATGTATGGAATTCCAATTGCGTATAAGGACAATACAACAACAAAGAATATTACAACCACGGCTGGTAGTAAGATTCTTTCAAATTATGTACCTGTGTTTAATGCGGAAATCGTGGATCGTTTAGAAGCAGCAGGTGCAGTATGTATTGCTAAGGCGAGTTTGGATGAACTTGCAATGGGTGGTACAAATACAACTTGTTTTAAAGGTGCAGCCCATAATCCATGGGATTTGCATCGTATGACAGGTGGATCAAGTGGTGGTTCTGCTGCGCTTGTATCAACGGGTGTTGTTGCGATGGCAACGGGTAGTGATACTGGTGACTCGGTACGTAAGCCGGCTAGTTTCTGTGGGGTTGTTGGTGTAAAGCCTACCTATGGTCGTATTAGTCGTTATGGAATTATTCCTTATGCAAGTTCGCTTGACCATGTTGGATATTTTACAAGTTCTGTTGAAGATGCTTGTGTGACATTAGAAGTGATGGCGGGTCGTGATGATCGTGATATGACTTCTAGTAACTTACCAGTTCCGGAATATTCAAAATTATTGAATTCAGATCTTAAGGGACGCAAGATTGCGGTATTTAAGAATGTCATTGATGCGATTGAAAATAAAGAAACGATTCGTATTTTCAATGAGTTAGTAAGTAAGTTAGAAGCACGTGGTGCAATTGTGGAAATGTTTGAATTTGATGATGCGTTGTTAAAGGCGATGTTACCGACGTATTACTTGATTGCAAACTGTGAGGCTTCGAGTAACCATTCCAACTTGGATGGGGTTCGTTTTGGGGTTCGTGAACCTGGTGAAACGATGGAAGAGATTATGATTAACTCTCGTACAAAGGGCTTTGGTCCGCTTTGTCGGAAGCGTTTTGTCATTGGGTCTTATGGGCTATTTGATGATAACCAAGATAAGTTGTTCCGTAAGGCACAAAAGGTGCGTCGTTTGTTAGTACAACAATTGAATGAATGCTTGAAGGACTATGATGCTTTGTTAGCACCTGCAAGTGGCGATATTGCACCACTTCTTGATGGTGCGGTGAGTGATCAATTGTCAGATTCTCATTTGATTGCGGAAAATCACATGGTATTAGGAAACTTCTCAGGCTATCCTTCTATGACGGTTCCGATGGGCTTTATGGAAGGTTGTCCGATTGGTGTGAATTTGACGTGTCGCGCATTTGATGAAGAGTCTATGTTTGATATTGCAAAGGCCATTGAAGAAGAAACTGGATTTAAGAATTTAAAGGCGGAGGTGAAGTAATGGAATACGATGTAACGATAGGTATTGAGATTCACTGCCAGCTCAAAACAGCGACTAAGATGTTTTCGGGTGCTTCCTGTTCGTATGGAAGAAAGGCAAATACTTGTGTAAATGAAATTGACTTAGGTCATCCTGGAACACTTCCTGCTGTGAATATGGAAGCCGTGAAGAAGGCAATTGAGGCTTGTACGGCTTTGCATTTAACGATTGATCCTCTTGTGAAGTTTGATCGTAAGAATTACTACTATAGTGACTTGCCAAAGGGTTATCAGATTACTCAACAGTTCCATCCAATTGGACGGAATGGGTATATCATGATTGATACACCAGAGGGTAAGAAGAAGATTCGTATCAACCGTATTCATATGGAAGAAGATACGGCAAAGCAGTTCCACGTAAAGGGCTTGGATGAGTCTTTGATTGACTACAACCGTGCTGGTACGCCATTGATTGAAATTGTAACGGAACCAGATATGACAAGTGGGCAAGAAGCGCAAGCGTATGTCGAAGCACTTCGTCAGACGTTGTATTACATTGGGGTTTCCGATGTAAAGATGGAAGAAGGTTCGATGCGTTGTGATGTCAATGTGTCGATTGCGCCAAAGGGTAGTAAAGAACTTGGTGTGAAGAACGAAATTAAGAATATGAACTCGATTGCTAACATTGGCTATGCGATTGATTATGAAGTAGAACGTCAAAAGAAGATTTTAGAAGAAGGTGGCGTGATCTACCAAGAAACTAGACGTTTCGATGATGCGACAAAGACAACGGTCTTGATGCGTCGTAAGGAAGGGTCTGTGGACTATAAGTTCTATCCAGATGCGAATATTCCACCAATTCGCTTGTCTTCAGAGTGGATTGCAGATATTCAAAAGAATATGATGGAATTACCAGATGAACGCAAGGCTCGTTATGAGAAGGAATATGGATTGAGTGAACATGATATTCATATTTTGATTGCCAACAAAGAGCTTTCCGAATTCTATGAACAAGTAATGAAGTTCTCCAAGGATTCGAAGGGTGTTTGTAACTGGTTGTTGAGTGATGTGTCAGGGTATTTGAACAAGCATGAGATTGCGATTGAGGATTGTAAGTTAGAACCAAGTCATTTAGCGAAGTTAGTAGCGATGATTGATGAGGGTAAGGTTTCCAATTCGCAAGCAAAACAATTGATTGATCCGATGATGGAAGGCAATGATCCTGAAGTTGTAGCGGAAGAAAAGGGCTTGAAGCAAGTTTCCGATGCTGGCGCAATTGAAGCGATGGTGAAGGAAGTTCTTGATGAAAATCCACAGGCCATTGAAGACTTTGCGGCTGGTAAGGGGCGTGCAATGGGCTTCTTAGTTGGGCAATTGATGAAGAAGTCGAAGGGTCAAGCAAATCCGGCTATGGCTTCGAAGATGATTCAAGAAGAATTGAAGCGTCGCATTCAGTAGAAATAGTTTTGAAAAACGTATACAATAGGCAAAGGAAGTGAACTATGGCAAAACAAAGTAGAAAAAAGAATATCAATAAAAAAGCGAATCGAACGAACAAAGTCTTTTGGACTTGTTTGATTCTCTTCCTTTTGCCGTTTGCGATTTTTGGTTGGATGTTAATGTCGGCGGCGATGGATACGGGTTCACCAATTCTTGGCAAGCGCTATGAAGGGGATTTGGATCCAGCGATTACAAAGGCAGAACTAGAAACGATTAAAGATCGTACTAAGAGTATTTCTGGTGTGGAAAAGGCTTCGATTAACTTAGCGACAGCGACGTTGCGTGTGTATGCGGACATTGGTGATTTGGCCGATGCCGAAGAAGCGAAGAAAACAGCATCTGCGATTTATGATGTAGTAACAAGTACCTTAGCACCAGAAGTGTACTTTACAAAGACAGATACGAAGAAAATGTATGACATGGAAGTGCATGTCTTCAATCGTGACACGGATATGGATCAACCTGGTTGGGTATATGTCATTGAGACAAAGAATTCGGGTATGGAAAAACCGATTACCCAGTTGGTGAGTCAGCCGTTGGATGCGGAACTTGCAGAGCAATTGCGTCAAGATGTTGAGGATCGTAAGAATCCAAAACCGGAACCGGAAAAGACCGAGATTCAAATGACGCAAGAAGGCGAAGAAGTGCAAGACGATCAAAAAGAATAGAAGGATAAAAGCCATGCACAATGCATGGTTTTTCTAAGGAGTAAGATATGCAGAAGAATGAACAGTGGATCGGTACTTGTACGGGCTATGCCTTTGATGGTACTGGGGTAGTGAAGAAGGATGGAATTGTCTTCTTTGTAAAGGGATTGATGTTAGATGAAGTCGCAACGCTTGCCGTTACGAAGATGAAGAAGAATTATGGCTATGCAAGAATTGTAGAGTTAATGGAACCAAGTGTGCATCGTGTAGATGAGGCTTGTAGTTGTTCAAAGCGGTGTGGGGGTTGTCCTATTTTATACATGGATCGTTTTGAACAAAATCGTTTTAAGACGTATAAGGTCAAAGAGTGTTTCAAAAAGAATGCGAAGCTTGATGTAACACCACTTGAGATTATGACTACAGTTCATGATACACGGTATCGAAATAAGGTAGTTGTGCCTGTTCGTGTAGAAAATGGTGTTGTACAAATGGGCTTCTATCAAGCGCATAGTAATACAGTTGTAGAGTTTGAGGATTGTTTGGTACAGACGGAATTATCGAATGTGATTATTCAAGAAGTGAAGGGCTTACTGCAACACATTGGGGTTGGAAAGTTCTTCCGTCATGTTTTGATTAAGCATGCGCATCAAACAAATGAAGTAATGGTTTGCTTTATTGTGAAGAAGGATCGCGTGTTTGGATTAGACCGGATTGCACGTACTCTTGCAAGTTCTCATCCGGAAATTAAATCGATTATGTACCTGGTGAATGAGCGCGATGATAATGTGATTTTGGATGGCAAGGAAGTTTGTTTGTATGGGAATTCGTATATTGAAGAAGAGTTACTTGGACAACGCTTCCGTATTTCGATGCGTTCGTTCTTCCAAATTAATCCTTATGCGACTGCGAAGTTGTATCAAACAGCTTTGGATTATGCGAAAATCAATGACAACGATGTAGTGATTGACTTGTATTGTGGTACCGGTACGATTGGGCTATTAGCCGCAAAACGAGCGAAGAAAGTGTATGGGATTGAGATTGTTGAAGAGGCAATTGTCGATGCGAAGATTAATGCCAAGGTCAATGGCATTGAGAATGTGGAATTCTTTGCGTTGGATGCGAAGGATGGAGCGAAGCGTTTAAATGACATGCAGGTTCAACCAGATGTCGTGATTGTAGATCCGCCACGAAAAGGCTGTTCGAAGGAAACGATGGATGCGATTTTTGAAATGTCTCCTGAGCGTGTTGTGTATGTGTCGTGTGATCCTGCAACGCTTGCAAGAGATGTGAAGTATTTCTTAGAACATGGGTATTCGTTACAAGTTGTGCAACCGGTGGATTTATTCCCAAATACGGTGCATGTGGAAACGATTGTGTTGCTTACAAAATAGAGTTTTATAGGAAGATGACTGATTTGTATTGGTTATCTTTTTTGTTTGAAATGCAAAATTTGGTTTTTCGTTTTTTTAAGATTTTGTAAGAGCATATCATTTGATGTTTGTTAATTAACTAACTATTATGATGGCAAGGAGGGTTATGTAAATGACCAAAATTATTCAAATCGGTGCGAACCATGCGGGTACTGCATGTGCGAACACAATTCTTAGCTATCCAGGAAATGAGTTGACGATTTATGATCGTAACAGCAATATCTCATTCCTAGGATGTGGTATGGCTTTATGGATTGGGGAACAGATTCATGAAGGTAGCGGATTGTTCTATCAGAAACCTGAGGACTTTGCGAAGAAGGGTGCGAAGGTTCATCTTGAAAGTGAAGTGTTGGATGTAGACTTCGATAAGAAAGTTGTCACAGTTCGTTTGCAAGATGGTAGTGTTGTTGAGGATTCGTATGACAAGCTCATTCTAGCGACTGGTAGCTTGCCAAATACACCTCGTATCAACGGTATGGATTTGGAAAATGTGCAGATGGTAAAGTTGTACCAAAATGCCCAAGAAGTAATTGATAAGCTAAAGGAAAATGACTTTAAGCGTATTGTTGTGCTTGGTGGTGGATACATTGGTATCGAACTTGCGGAAGCGTTTGAACGTCTTAAGAAAGAAGTTACTTTGATTGACATGGAAGAACATATCTTGAATGGATATTTCGATACAGAATTCTCAGATGGTATGTTGGATGTTATGAAGAGTCATGGAATTAACTTTGTACTAGGTGAAAAGGTACAAGAGATTCTTGGTGATTCAAAGGTAACAGGAATTCGTACAGACAAAGGTGTTTATGATTGTGACATGGTAGTTTGTGCGATTGGATTCCATCCAAATGCAGAACTTGGTAAGGATCATTTAGAACGTTATAGAAATGGTGCTTACTTGGTGAATAAGAACCAATTAACATCGGATCCAAATGTGTATGCAATTGGTGACTGTGCAAATATCTTTGATAATGCAAGAGGTCGTGAAAACTATATTGCCTTAGCAACAAATGCGGTTCGTAGTGGTTTGATTGCTGGACACAATGTATGTGGTACGGCAATTGAAACAGCTGGTGTGCAAGGTTCAAGTGCATTGATGATTTATGATCATAAGCTGGTTTGTACGGGTATGAGTGTTGCGGCTGCGAAGAAGGAAGGCATTGATGTGGATTACGTTGACTTTGAAGATACACAAAAGCCTGCCTTTATGGAAGTAGATAATCCAAAGGTTAAGATTCGTATTGTGTACCGCAAAGAAGATCAAGTGATTGTTGGATGTCAGTTAGCTTCTAATTACGATATGTCTGCTACAATTCACATGTTCTCATTGGCAATTCAAAAGAAGGTTACAATTGCTGAATTAGCATTGTGTGATATCTTCTTCATGCCTCATTTCAACCAGCCTTATAACTACATTACAATGGCTGCTTACACTGCTTTACTAAAAGGATAGTCAATAAATAAGGCCATGCGATTTTATTCGTGTGGCTTTTTTATGTTCTTAAGAATAGGAAAATGATAAAGTGATTGTACGAAGTTTAATTGTATATATAAAATAATGGTATCTATTGAAAATGTACTTTAAAAGTATTACATTATAGACAAGGAAGGAAATACATATGTCGAACGTTTCTAGCAATACTTGTTGGATTTATTCGATGCGGTATGCAAACGGAGATATAGTTTAGCGGCTTGAATCATTAGATGCCGCATTGAGAGTTCCAACAAGCTTAGTATTGAAGTTAGTTGAATGGAGGATATTATGAAAAAACTAATTTCTTTGATGTTAAGTTTCATGATGATGTATTCTTGCATGCATAATGGTGCAGTAGTTCCGATGCAAGTAAATGCGATGCAAGGAAACATGGTATTCGCAAGAGCGAGATATCGGCCATGTTATTGTGGTGGAAGGATCGTATATGCAGGAAAGCTAATTTCTGATGTCTGGGAAGTTTTAGGCGAAGAGAAATGTCAGCACAATCACCCTTACGGTACCGACTTAAAGTATGTGAAAAAGGGTACAATTAAGTATCAATGTGATAAGTGCAAATGAGCATACAATAAACAGTCCAATGAGTATAAAGTAGAGTGTCATGGTTACGATGGATAATTAGTAGTTCAATAGGAGGTGCTTGTCTTACGATAAGCACTTTTCCTTAAAGGGGTGGACTTATGAAGATTCGACATTTAACAAAAATATATTTGAATAAGAACGATGAGAAGGTAGCTCTAAATAATATCAGCCTTG
>JAHHRC010000120.1 GCA_020026035.1 Erysipelotrichaceae bacterium
AAGTTACAAGAACAAGAAGACATCCAAGTGGCAAGTTGCGAGCAGATTGTGTATTACACCTTAGGTGATACGGCTATGTATGCTGGAACTTACGATATGTTGGGAACGGTAAACGGTGAAGTATCAATCATTGATATTAAGACTACCGCTCAATTAAAGCATGACGCACTAAAGATTCAGCTACCGCTTTACAAGTACGCAATTGAACAGAAATGCCCCGACCTTGAAATAAAAAAAGCCTATGTATTATGGCTACCAAAGAAGGGTTTAGGAAATTTGATTGAGATCCCACTGCCGAAGGATGATGACTTATTCTTACTAGACGTTCACGAAGCGTGCCAAAAGTACTTGGAGCAATTCAATGAAACGGTTTAGTATCATACAACCACGAATGGATGAATGTTTCTTATGCCGTCAAATGTTCCATATTTGTAGCCCTTACGGCTTACATAAGCATGAAGTGTTCTTTGGAACAGACAACCGAAAGAAAAGTATTGAGTACGGTATGGTAGTAGCCCTTTGCAATTATCACCATACGGATAGCGTGTTCGCAGTCCACCAAGGTGCTAAGAAAGAAGATATGCTACTCAAACAAACCGCACAAAAGGTATTTGAAAAGAAGTACGGACATGAGAAGTTCATGGAAACATTCCACCACAATTATTTAGAAGACGAAGGAGTGGGGGAAGAATGTTAGAAGCTGATTTAATTGTCGAATTGATGGAGTTAAATGCAAACTTGAGTGAAGAAATAGATATGCTAGAAGTCTATGGCTCAGAGTTAGCGGAAAAAGAATACAAATATCAAGTCCTGAACGCTCAGAAGGCACTAATCATGAAGGATAAGGGTGTAACAGCCACCTTCATAAGTACGTTTATTAAAGGCGAAGTAGACGTGGCTCAAGCACGCAAGGAGAGAGATATTGCAGAAGTTAGATACAAAGCTTGCCAAGAAAAAATCAACGCTATCAAAACTCAAATACGAGTTGTTGACAACCAAGCAAGCAGAGAATGGACGGCTAGTCGAGATGTTCGTAATACCTTGCCGTTTGATTAGTTACAATGAATTCCAAAATAAGAACCGTGGTAACAGATTCAACGGAGCAAGTTACAAGAAGAACATTCAAGCAGTTATCCAAGAAGAAATAAGAAAAGCATTACAGAACGGAACGCTACACCCAAGGGAAACGCAGAACAACGTTTGGATCAAATGGGTAGAACCTAACTTAAGAAGAGATTCAGACAACGTAGCATTTGCAAAAAAGTTTATTCTTGATTCCTTAGTCAAGGAAGGCGTGATACCAAACGATAACAGAAAGTATATCAATGGCTTGGTTGATACGTTTGAAGTAGACAAGGAAAACCCAAGGGTGGAAGTAACATTAGAAATTGTTGAAGGAGAAATGAAATGAACACAACAAACACATTTGAACTAAGTGGAATGGTACAAGGCAATCCACAAACAAACCAAACATCGAGCGGTACAGTATTCATCAAGTTTTATTTGAACGTACCAAAGGCAGACAACAACCCAGTGTACTATGAACTAGCTTGCTTTGGGGATGAAGTAGTAAAGGTTGCTCAAGGCTTAAAAGATGGTCAAGAAGTGCTAGTAAAAGGACGCATTAGTAGCAATAGCTATACAGACCGAAACAACAATAGACGCCTAAGCACAAGCTTGATGGTTAATGCTATCTATAACGTAGCGTCAGCACCAACACAAGGCTACCAAGCACAGGTGCAACCACAACAAGGCTACAATGCACAACCACAGATTCAACTAACAAAAGACGATTTGCCTTTTTAAATGAGTAGTTTGTCCGTAATGAAACGGATACAAGGAGATTGACATGGAAAAACACGTGAAAGACGTACTGAACGCACTTGATGAAGATTGTACAGGAGCGTATGGCTTTGGACTTGGTGATACGTGTAGCGGTTATTTCAGATTATCGAATGCCACAATCAAGAAGTACAACCTAACACCTGAACAGTTGGAAGATGGATTGAAACAGTTGCAACTACTTGGGATTGTTGGAAGTCGAACGGATGGAATCGAAACGCACTACATGATCAATTATCAAAAATGGAAATAGGAGTATTCAATATGAGTGATAAGAGAATTTACTTTGAAGACATATACACAGAAGAACTCAATCAACTTGCTAGAGATGTTGCTAGTAAGAAATGTAACACAGAGCAAGAACTACAAAGACGCCACCAAATTTATCAAGACATCCTAGACCAAAGGGGAGTGATTCCTACAAGTGAGTTAATCCTTAGCAAGTTGAAGGATGAAGATATGGCACAAATGTTAACGTACTTGCGTTGCGTTGATAAGGCTACCGAAGCGTACGGTATGAGTATGAAAGTTAAGTTTGCAGACATGACACTCAAAACAAACGTGAAGTCAGTAAACCTAACGCTTGAACGCCTTAAAGAAGAAGGCTTAATAACATACAACCGAGAAGACTATGACGACTTTATAATCTCACTCAATCACCCGAAAATTGCCACTGTATTGTACTTTGGATTGAATGGGGGTGATGAAGAATGAATGTAGGCGGATTAAACGTATCACCTGTTAACGGAGTTAAACCAAAAGTAGGAAGACGTTGCTATATGGCAGTACAGTACGCAGACATTCTAGCTTATGGATTAGACGCAGCAATCTTTCTAGCAGACTTACGAAACGTACAAGAGTTCATGGCAAGCGAAGGACAACCACACGAATGGATTACAAGCCACCTTGGAGTATGCGAACGCAGAACAGGCTTACCACGTTACAGACAGAACAAAGCAATCAACACACTAATCGCAGAAGGTGCAATGGGAAAGCGACTTTCAGCAACAATGCCACGTCAAAGACAATTCAGAATCAATGAAGATAGAGTTGCCGAGATTTGGGCGGAATATGACGGATTGAATTACTAAAGGAGAAAGAATATGAAACCACGTACGGGATTGGAATTTAGCAAAAACCCTCAGGCTATTGATTGGGAAAGCAAAACTATGCAAGGTGCATTAAGTAGCAATCTATATAGCCGACTATCAAAGAAATACGCAGAAGAAGACGGTATCACGAGAGTAACGATTGAAGAATTACAGGAAGTTTATTGGCAAGCACCTAAGCAAGTATGGATTAAGGCAATCAAGAAAGTAGCCGAAGACCAAAGCGAACGGCTAGAGATCAAATTCAAAAACTACAATCGAGAAGTCGAAGTGACTTACAAAGGGGAAGGCTTATGAGTTTGCACGAACACCCTGAAAGAAAAGCGTTGACCGAAGCACTACTAGCCCTTTATGAGAAAAAGGGTGTAAACGAGAACGGAACAACAGAAGTGACCAACAAAGAATTACAAGAAGCGAGTGGGCTTAAATATTGGGACGCACACTGTGGGATGTTTGAACTAAAAAAAGCTGGACTTATCGAATATGAAACACCGTATAAAAGCGGTAAGGGGTTTTACGCATACATTTACAAACTCAATCCCGTACTAATAGACGCATTAAAAGGAGAATAATTATGAATGAACAAACAGTAAACAATTTTCTAGCAAAACATTGGGATGAACCAGAGTACTTTAGTAGGGAAGCGGTTTTAACGGTATATAGCTATTTAAGCGAAGAAGCCGTACAAGTATTAGAAGCATTGATGATTGTTGCAAATGACAAACCAAGAGCCAAAATGCACTATGCGAACTATGAAACACTATTGGATTATTCAAAAGTAAAAGAACCAAGGGTCATATCTACTTGTTTATTTGAACTACAAAACCTAAACATTATCGACATGAATATAGCTATCTCAAAAATCGAAGAAGGTTGTTATTTCTCACTCAACGATAAGTTTTTAAAAGAGTTATTGAATTGGGAAGTGGTTAAACGAGTCATTGATTCCTATATTTC
>JAHHRC010000121.1 GCA_020026035.1 Erysipelotrichaceae bacterium
GCGACGGTTGAAGCGGTTGCGTTGAGTAAGGAAGGCGATAAGGGCTTCCCGGTTGTTGTGTCTTTGAATGAAACGAATCCGAAGTTATTGATTGGTATGAATTGTGTTGTGCGCATTGTGACAAGTGAAGAACAGAATGTGTTCAAGGTGCCAATGGATGCGGTTGGTAAGAACGAAGATGGTAAGTCTTGTGTGTTTGTGAAGAAGGACGATAGCTTTGAACCGGTTGTTGTTGAGACTGGTGTGAATAATGGTTGGGACGTTGTGATTTCTGGTGCTGGTATTGAGTCTGGTGTTGAGGTTCGTGCGTCTTATGAGGTAGTTCCTAAGGATCCGGAAAATGTAAACCTTGTGATTGGAGATTAGTAGTATGACGGATCAAATGGAAACAATTATTGAGATGCGTGGCATTGTTAAGACGTACTTTATTGGGAAGCCGAATCAATTGGAGATTTTGCATGGGATTGATTTGGATGTGTACAAGGGTGAGTTCTTAGCGATTGTTGGTGAATCTGGAAGTGGTAAGTCTACGCTTATGAATATTATTGGGGCGTTAGATAAGCCAACGGCTGGTAAATATCGTTTGAATGGCGTGGATATTGCGACGATGAATGATAATCAGTTGAGTCATGTTCGGAATAAAGAGATTGGTTTTGTGTTCCAGACGTATAATTTGATTGGTCGTATGAGTGCGATGAAGAATGTGGAATTGCCTTTGTTGTATGCTGGTGTGAGTGGCAAAGAGCGAACGAAGAGGGCTTCGGAGTTGTTGAGTCTTGTTGGTATGGGCAATCGTATGAGTCATTTGCCAAATGAGTTGTCCGGTGGGCAAAAGCAGCGTGTTGCGATTGCTAGAGCGATGGCGAATGCGCCGAGTATTCTTTTGTGTGATGAGCCTACGGGTGCTTTGGATTCGAATACGTCGCGTGAGGTTATGGATTTGTTCCATCATTTGCATGAGACGTCGGATGTGACGGTTGTGTTGATTACGCATAATCCGAAGTTGGCAATGGAAGCGGATCGGATTATTGAGTTGAAGGATGGTAATGTTGTAGATATTCGGAAAGGAAGTGGACGCGATGGGGTTTCTAGATAATGTATTGATGGCTCTTGCGTCAATTAAGGCCAATCGGTTGCGGTCGTTCCTTACGATGTTGGGTATTATCATTGGTATTTCTTCGGTGATTACGATTATGACCATTGGGGATTCGTTACAAGGGTCTGTGAGTGGTCAGTTGGCGAATTTTGGAGCGATGGATGTTGAAGTGACGATTGTTAAGAAAGAAGAGGCGGATATAGAGAGTGATGATCCGTTTGTATTCTTTGATAACTCTGTTGATCCTAAGGAGTTAACGGATCGTGATTTGATTTCCAATGAGATGTTAGAAGAGTTGAAGAAGACGTATCCAGATAAGGTCGAGTATATTTCTTTGGATGAGAATTTGGGTGCGGATTCGATTTCGATGAATGGTGGAACAGCGAACGTTATGATGATTGCATGTTCTCCGGAATTTCATCAGTTGCATCAATTGCAGATGATTGCGGGTCGTTTTGTGAATGAAACAGACATTGAGAATAAGGCAAAGGTTGCTGTTGTGTCGAGTTTGTTTGTGGAGAAGATTTTAGGAAACGACGTTGACAATGCGATTGGTAAGACGGTGAATGTAAAGGTCAATGGGTATACACGTGAAGTGATGATCATTGGTGTATATAAGAAGCAAGATTGGGTGTCGGCTGTGAATGTGGAAAACCCACAGACGAATATGTATTTCCCGATTTCTACTGGGAAAATGATGCTTGGTAAGATTGATGGGTACAACTACATTTCGGTAAGAGCGAAGCCGCTTGTGAATATTGAAGAGTTTACAAAGGATTTGAATTCGTTCTTTGGTAGGTATTATCGGAATAACGAGAAATATACAACGAAGGCTACGAACATGATGAATATGCTTAAGAGCATGAATGATGTGATGGCTAAGATTACGATGGCGATTTCTGGAATTGCGGCGATTTCCTTGTTGGTTGGTGGTATTGGGGTTATGAATATCATGCTTGTTAGTATCACGGAACGTACGAAGGAGATTGGTACGCGTAAGGCGTTAGGTGCGACTGGATTCAATATTCGGATGCAGTTTATTACCGAGTCTGTCATTCTTTGTTTGGTAGGTGGAGCGATTGGGATTCTACTTGGGACAATGAATGGTATGCTGGCTGCGAAGGCAATGCAGTTTGCGGCGCGTCCTTCGATTAAGGCGATTGTGATTTCAGTTGGCTTCTCGATGGCGATTGGTGTGTTCTTTGGCTTCTATCCAGCGAATAAGGCTGCGAAGATGAATCCGATTGATGCATTAAGATATGAATAGTTTTGAAAGGTGACTTGCTTGGCAGGTTGCCTTTTTTTGATGGTGTTTGGTTATTGAAAACCGTTTGGTGGTGAGAGATTATTTGTGTTTCACAATGTGTTGAATGTTAAATGTCATATTGTTGTATAACCGGTGTTTTAGCTTTATTTTTACTTTTGAGGTTTGTATAATTGATTTGTGATTAATTAGATTAACAGATACTTAACAACAACTGTATTTAGATAACTAAGAGTAAAATGGCTTTAAGGGGGATGTAGTATGGACACGGTTATGAATAAGTTTTGGAAGGTTGTAATGTGCCTTTGTATGGTGATGAGCCTATGGCCGATGAATGTCGGGTATGCAAATGAAGGAGATACTGGTGATCCGATTGTAGAGACGAGTGGTGTTTCCTTAGAAGAGCTACGGGCAAAGAAGAAGGAAATGATTCATAATGCGCATGTCTTTGATGCAAACATTTTTGTTGAGGAAAAATACAATGAGACAATGAATGCTATTGATGCGGAAATAGATACGATGAATGAAGAAGGGTTAAATGCTCTTTCGGAAACATCGTTTTTAGAGCGTTTTGAAACGGATGAAATTCTTACTGAAGAAGGTCGTCGTATTCGTGATTTGAATGCGAAGAAGAAAGAGTGTATTCAAAAAATCAAAGACACGTATCCATACATTGAAGGGGAATATAGTAGTAAAGATGCATATGATAAAGCCTTAGCTAGTGCTATTAAGGAAGTGGAAGCTTGTATATCGATTGACGATATTGACAATATTCATAGTGATTTATGGTTAAGAATTAATATTGCGATGCAAAGTGTTTATTCGGATAGTAAGAAGTTAGAGCTTGCGAAGGAACGCAAGATTTTTGAGATTAAGAAAACATACAATAATGATTCAGGTAAGTATAAAGAGACTGAATATCAACGTGTACTTGATGAAGTGATTGGTGTCATTAACCGGTATACGGATTTGAGTGAAATTAATGATGTGAATGATAAGCAGATTGAAGCGATGTTTAATGCGATTTTATCTGCGGCTGGTTCAATTGAAGTGGCAAGACAAGAAAAGATTGCAGCGATTGAAGAAGAATATAAATTCATTGATGGGAAATACGATGAAGATCGACATGAAATTGTGTTAAATGGAGTGCGTGACATTGTTCGTAAGGCTGAGCGTGATGTTTTAGAAAATAAGCAAGAATACCAAGATGGTAAGACGTTAGATGCGTATATTGATGGGTTGTTTAAAGCGATTTTGACGGAAACTGCTGCGGTTGAAAGAGCTCGTAATGATAAGGTGAAAGAGTTAAAAGAACGTTATCCATACATGGCATCTTTGTATCTAAAGGATGAATATGATGCGTTGGTGAATCGTATTAAAGAAGAATCCATTGATCCATTGAGTGTTGTTGGGGATATTGATGGGATTGATGTTGAAAGTTTTCGTAAGCAATTTAGTGATATTGAAAGACCGGAAGATTTGTATTTGAAGAAAGAAAATCTATCGGAATTTGAAGTTGT
>JAHHRC010000122.1 GCA_020026035.1 Erysipelotrichaceae bacterium
AAATATGGTCTTGATACCATTGAGTTTAAAGTCGCTATGAACAAAGGCGATGAAGTACAATCGATCATTCAAACAGCAAGTGGTGGTGAATTGTCACGGTTGATGTTAGGGTTAAAAGTCATCTTTACACGCTTACAAGGCATTGAAACGGTCATCTTTGATGAAATTGATGCTGGTGTATCTGGAAAAGTCGCAACAGCCATTGGGCAAAAGATGCATATACTTGCAAAAGACTCCCAAGTCTTCTCGGTAACCCATTTAGCACCAGTAGCCGCATGCAGTGATGCGATTTACTTAGTAAGCAAAAAGGCCAATGAAGAAACAACGACTTCAATGGTAAAGCGTTGTAATGAAGAAGAAGCGATTGAACAACTGGCAATGATTGCGTCTGGTTCTTGTAGTAAACAAGCCTTACTTGCCGCAAAAGAACTTTACAAAAGGAACCAAAACAATGGGTAAGGTGTATTTCCATATTGATTTGAATGCCTTTTTTGCAAGTGCTGAAGTCTTACTAGATCCAAGTCTAAAAGGCTTACCAGTTGCGGTTGGTGGTAATTCTAGAAGGTCGGTTGTGTCGACGTGTTCTTATGAGGCAAGAGCCTTTGGGGTGCATTCGGCAATGCCAATGCATGAAGCGTTGAATCGCTGTCCAAAGTTAGTCGTACGACAATCGCATTTTACGTTTTATCAAACACTGAGTGAACAATTCATGGAACTAATACGTAGTTACTCCAAAGAAATGGAAGTCGCTTCGATTGATGAATGTTACGTTGATGTGACCGAAAAGATTATGACCTATGAAAATCCATTGGATTTAGCCTATGAGATTCAAAAGCGAGTCAATGAAGAACTTGGCTTACAATGTAGTATTGGCATTGCGCCAAATATGTTTTTAGCCAAGATGGCAAGTGATATGAAAAAGCCAATGGGAATTACCGTATTACGGATTAAGGAAGTACCACAAAAGTTGTGGCCATTACCAATTGAAGAAATGCGGGGATGTGGTAAGAAACGTGCACCACAGTTAATCGAAATGGGAATTAAAACCATTGGTGATTTAGCGCATATTCAAAATCCGCTTCTTTTAAAACCAATCTTTGGAAAGAATAGTGAAATGATGATTCAACGTGCTAATGGCATCGATCATCAAACGATTGTGACCGATTATGACGCAAAGTCGATTTCGGTATCGGAAACACTTTTAGAAGATATTACCGATTATGAAGAAATACGGGGAATGTTCCGACATTTATCAAGAAAGCTTTCACGTAGATTATCCAATGATCAAAAGCTTGGTACTTTGATATCCATTCGTATTCGGTATCGTGATTTCCAAACCGTGGAACGCTCGAAAAAGTTAGATCGCGCCATTTGGAAACAGAATGATTTGTTCTACCATGCAATGGGGTTATTCCAAGACCATTGGAATGAAGAACCAGTTCGCTTACTTGGTATTTCGATGTCACATTTTGTAAGTGATGGATACGTAGATCATTCCATTGACTTATTCAACTATGAAGAAGCGCTCAAAGAAGAAACGATATGTGTGATTTCTGATTTACAAAAATTAGTAGGAGATGGGAAGTCCTTGTCACGGGCAAGTGATTTGCTGAAGAAAAAGTTATGAAGATCAATCAAGCAATCAAACTCTTTTTGAATCATTTACAGTTTGAAAAACAAGCATCCACAAATACCATCGATGCCTATGCATCGGATTTAAAACGCTATCAAGAGGCCTTAGAATTTGCTGGGATCTTCAAGATGGAAGACGTTAGTGATCGTTTTATTGAAGCTTATATCTTAGATTGTAAAGATGGCTATGCGTCAAGTTCGGTTGCGCGTATTGCGGCTTCGATTCGATCGTTTCATCATTATGTAACAGATCGCTATGAGATCCATGATCCTACCTTAAATCTTATGGTTCATCATGGAGAAAAGAAGTTACCGGTGTATGCAAGTGAAGTTGAGATTGTAAAGCTGATGGAATCGTTTGATGATTCTAATCCTCAAGAACTATTACAACATGCCATTCTTGAAATGCTCTATGCCTGTGGGTTACGGATATCGGAAGCGGTGAATTTACCATATAACCAAATTGATTTAGAAACAGGATTTGTACGGGTATTTGGAAAGGGCAAGAAGGAACGTGTGATTCCAATTGCGAGTGGATCGATTGCCTTATTCAAACAATACAGAGATCAAGTGCGACCTGGATTTGTAAAAGGCAAACAACCATACTTCTTTGTAAATCAACATGGTAGAAAAGTGACCGTGAATTCGGTGGAAGAATTAATGCGTAATAAATGCACTGAGTTACAGTTTGTAAAGCATTTAACACCCCATAAGTTGCGGCATTCCTATGCAACACATTTACTTCGAAATGGAGCAGATCTAAGAAGTATTCAAACGATGTTAGGGCATAGTGATATTTCAACAACCGAAATCTATACCCATGTTGGACAAGACCAAAAGTTTGTTCAATACGCAAAAGAATTACCAGATGATTTTGAAGAACCATTGCAATTTCCACCATTAAACAAACAAGGCTTAAAGGATTAAGTCTTGTTTTTTTCAGATAGACGTCTATACTTTTAGTCTATGGAACAAGTCATGACAAAGGGAACTGTCCTTTCCCAAATATTGAAATTCGCACTACCTTTATTGATTGGGAATCTATTCCAGCAAGCCTATTCGATGGTCGATGCGGCAATTGTTGGTTTAAAGCTAGGAGCCAATGCCTTAGGGGCGGTAGGTGTTAGTAGTTCGGCACAGTTTTTGATTCTTGGGTTTTGTATAGGAACTTCTACTGGCTTTGCAATACCGGTTGCGACTAGCTTTGGCGCAAATAAAAAAGACGATGTAAAGGCTTATGTGTATCATGGGGCATTGCTTACCATTGCTTTAGCCATTGTTGTAACGATTGTGACAAGTCTTACAACGGGTTCGATATTATCGCTTTTAAAAACACCGTCAGATTTATTTGACGATGCGTATGCGTATTTGTTAATCATCTTTTTAGGGATTCCGTTTTTACTGTTATACAACTTCTGTGCTTCGATTTTAAGAAGTGTAGGAGATACGAAGACTCCGTTTTATTACATGATTGTATCGAGTCTTTTGAATATTGGTTTGGATTTACTTTGTATTAATGTGTTTGAAATGGGTGTTGTTGGGGCAGCGATTGCGACGGTCATCGCTCAAGCTGTAAGTGGCATCTTATGTGTTTGTACGATTCGTAAACGGCATCCACTTCTTTGTGTGAATTTCAAGAACCGTTCGTTTGAATCAAAGAAGGCCAAGTACTTATTTGCCTTAGGCTTACCAATGGGACTACAGTTTTCGATTACCGCCATTGGTTCGATGGTTCAACAATCCGCAAACAATGCCTTAGGTACGATTTGTGTCGATGGCTTTTCGGCAGGTGTTAAGATCAAACAGTTCGCTTCTTGTCCATTTGAAGCTTTAGCTGCTGCTTTAAGTACGTTTGTATCGCAAAATAAAGGCGCGAATCAAATGAAGCGGATCAAAGAAGGGTTACGCAAGGGTAATGTGGTAGCGTGTTTGTATGGGTTGTTTATTGGTTGTATGCTATATTTCTATGGACGAAACATGTCGATGTTGTTTGTTGGAAGAAGTCATGTGGAAGTCTTAGACGCAAGTTATTTGTATTTATCTAGAATGGGACTTTGTTACTGGATATTGGGGATTTTGATTGTGACTCGATCAAGTGTGCAAGGTCTTGGCTTTAGTAAACATGCTTTTTTTGCGGGTGTCATTGAAATGATTGCCCGTGTGTTAAGTGTTCATTACTTAGTTCCAGAGTATGGGTATCTAGCGATTTGTTGGATTGATCAAATTGCTTGGATCTTTGGAACG
>JAHHRC010000123.1 GCA_020026035.1 Erysipelotrichaceae bacterium
CCACTCTTTTCAATACTAGGCCCCGATACTGCCTTTACATGAGTATGCATTTCATTGGCTAGAATATAGGCTAAGGTTGTTTTACCAAGCCCTGGAGGCCCATACAATAACACATGGTCTAAGGACTCATTGCGCTGAATCGCTGCTTGAATAAAAATCTTTAAGTTTCCTTTCAATGCGTCTTGCCCGACATATTCCTCTAAGGTCTGTGGACGAATCGTCTCTTCTTCATCTTCTACTAAGTGTTCACCTGTAAGAAGTGGATTTTTGATTTCTTCCATACTACCCTCCCTATTTCTATTTACGTAAAATCATTACAAATCTTCGCTTTTACAATCATACCGAAAACACTACGCGTTTGGCAATGCTAAAGAAAACATGATACCGCAAGTGTACCATGTTCAAGCTTAATTCTTCATTAGGAATTGCAATCCTAATTTCAAATATTCTTGGGTTGTTAAGCCCTTTTCTTGGCTCATACTTTCCGCCGCCTTTTCGACTTCCTTACTACGATATCCTAGGTTTTTTAACGCCTCCATCGCATCAAGGATTTCATTCGATAGACTAGTTGTTTTTCCTTCTTCGCTTTGTACAAGCTTTCCTTGAAGGTCGAGAATAATTTGTGAAGCCGTTTTTGCACCAATGCCTGGAAGTCGCTTTAAGAACGCTACATCCTTTGTGTCAATGGCTTCAATGATGGCATTCACATTGCTTTTTGCAAGCATACCCATGGCCGTCTTAGGCCCTAATCCCTTTACGGAAATAAGGCGTAAGAACAGCTCCTTTTCACTCTTAGACGTAAAGCCAAAGAGGGATAAATCATTCTCCGTAGAATGTAAGAATGTATAGATCATGATTTCTTGGTTTAAAGACACACGATCTGTATGTGCATATTTCACTTCAAATCCCATTCCATTATGATCAATGACAACATGTTCTTCATCATACGAAACAACACTTCCTTTGATAAATGCAATCATACGTTACCCCCTACATTAATTTTGGTATTCCATTACGAAGGTACCAACGATAACTTCATCGCCTTCTTGACATCCAGCTTCTTGCAATGCTCGATCAATTCCAAGTGTTTGAAGACGCATTGCGAAGTTATACGTCGCATCCATATCTTCAAAGTCAACTTCTGCCACAAGACGATCAATCTTATCGGACACAATCTTCCACTTCCCATTTCCAAGATTTTCGACTCTGAATTCAGGACGTGGTGGTTCATAACGGTAACGAACAACACTTTCTGAAGTCTCAACTTCTTGTTCAGCATGTTTCCGTGCTTCATCAATTTCTTTTAGTGCAGCGTAAAGAATCGGCTTTAAGCCCTTATGCATCATGGTACTAGCTTCATAGATTGTAATATCTGGATAGGTTTCTTTAAAGCGTGCAAGGTTTTCTTGTGCTTCTTCAATATCCATTTTATTGGCAACTACAATTTGTGGACGATTTACTAAATCCCCATCGTAGTTCTTTAATTCTTCATTAATAATACGGTAATCTTCCAATGGATCACGTTCCCAACCACTCATATCAATGACGTGAATCAATACACGACAACGCTTGATATGACGTAAGAACTCATGTCCTAGACCCTTACCATCGGCAGCCCCTTCAATCAAACCAGGCATATCTGCTAATACAAAGGATTGTTGCTCATCGAGTTGGACAACCCCAATGTTTGGTTCGATGGTTGTAAAGTGATACGCTGCCACTTGTGGTTTCGCATTTGTTACAACGGATAAGAATGTCGACTTACCAGCTGATGGGAAGCCAATTAAGCCCGCATCTGCTAATAGACGCAATTCAAGTTGTAATTCAAACGACTCACCAATTTCACCAGGTTGCGCATATTCTGGTGTATTGTTTCGACCGGTCGCAAAGTGCTGATTTCCAAGACCACCCTTACCACCACGAGCTACCTTGATCACTTGATCAGGACGTGTCATGTCGGCAAGTAGGTCCCCATTTGCAGCGTTACGAATCATTGTACCAAGTGGTACTTTGATATGGACGTCATCGCCATCTGCACCATGCATCTTCTTTGTCATACCTGGCATACCATTTCCAGCTTTGACATTATGGGTGAAACGTAATTTCGATAATGTTGTTTCATTGGTGTCAACTTCAAAATAGATGTCGCCACCCTTACCACCATCACCCCCAAATGGACCTCCGGTTGGATAGAACATTTCGTGTCTCCAAGCAACAGCACCTTTTCCGCCATCACCTGCTTTTATTTTCATTCGGATTAGGTCAATCATCTCGTTGAACCTCCTTTTATCTTAAAAAAGCTCCTGAAAATCAATCAGGAGCTAAACATGCAATTTATGCCTGTGGGTAAACAGATACCTGTGTTTTCTTCTTGCCAAGGCGTTCGTATTTTACGATACCATCAACAGTAGTAAACAGAGTGTCATCGCTACCACGTCTTACATTTGTACCAGGGTGGATCTTAGTTCCTCTCTGACGATAAATGATTGAACCAGCAGTTGCAAACTGACCATCAGCCTTCTTAGCACCTAGTCTACGTCCGGCTGAGTCACGTCCATTCTTTGTGGAAGAAACACCTTTCTTACTGGCAAAGAACTGAATATTTAGCGTGAACTTCATGAGTATTACACCTCCAATTGTTTAATGTTCAGATACGAATTGTTACATTCCTGAACCGTTTTTAACTGAATGAGACCTGTTTGTAGAATCGTATCAAATTTCTCATTAGGGTTATCACATTCAATGCGGATCAAGTTGTCTTCTACACTTACTTTAGCATCTTTACAGAATTCATCTAAAGCATTGCATAGTCCAAATGATATTGCGCTTACAGCTGCACAAATCAAATCCTTCCCATACTCCGCAGAGTTTGCATGACCAGAAATGGTCATCGAAGTAATTTGCTTATTATGCTCTGTTACAACAACAGATATCATTAAGCCTCGATAGCTTCAATCGTTAGCTTTGTGTATGGTTGACGGTGACCTTGCTTCTTACGAGTAGATCCCTTCTTTGGCTTGTACTTGAAGATTGTGATCTTCTTTCCCTTACCATGCTTTTCAACCTTAGCAGTAACCTTAGCACCTTCTACATATGGTGTTCCGATTTTAGCTGTTCCGTCGTTAACGTAGCACACTTTGTCCAATACGACTGTTTCACCTGCATTTACATCAAGCTTTTCAACGTAAATAGACATTCCTTGTTCTACCTTTAACTGCTTTCCGCCTGTTTCGATAATTGCGTACATTCTTGCACCTCCTGACATTATTTGTACATCTTAAGACACGCCATAAAGGAGACAGTCTCAACTGTTCTTAAACATCCTGTTCTGAGCGGTTATAGACCTCTATCAAGAGGACTGATAACGCCAATATATTAACAGGATTATCCCCATGCGTCAATGGAATTTGTGAAAACAATCGATTTATATGCATAAATCAACCACCAACACACAAACAACCCTATTAATTCGTGTCCGCTATTCATTATACAAGTTCTTACAACCATTACAAGGAAAACTTTCAAAACTACAAAACCTTGAATCTGTATATTCAATTTCAAAAAAACATGCACTACACTAATTCTAGAAGAAAAGGAGAAGATCTATGAGACAATCACAGTATGGAATTAACTTAATGGAAGACGAAAAACCATTCTACTTCGCCTTCAATGCCACAAGAACTGCCCCAATCCTATTCGATAACGGCGTACTTGTTATGGAATTCAAGGATGGCGCTTGGGTGGATGTCGAAGAACCAGCCGTTCTTCGTCCAAACGAATGGAAAGATATCACAAAAGAAGAATTCGACAAACTTACAAATGGCGTCATGCCAGATATTGACCTAGATCAATTAATGGAATTCTAA
>JAHHRC010000124.1 GCA_020026035.1 Erysipelotrichaceae bacterium
ATTATACCATGGTTCGTTTTTAAATTTGATTTGTTTTCAGAAAATGAGTTGTTTCTGTGTTTGTTTTCAAAGAAATGTAGTATGATTAAGTTAGATTTAAAGATATGTCAGATTTGATGTATACGATCATTAAAGGAGGATTGTTTTATGGCAAAAAAAGGACTATTAATTGTCATTAGTGGGCCATCTGGTGTAGGTAAGGGGACAGTGTTAAAGGAATTTATCAATGATCCAGCATTGAAACTTGCTTACTCGGTATCTATGACAACAAGAGAAAAGCGTCCAGGGGAAATTGAGGGCGTTAGTTATGACTTTGTAAGCCGTGCTGAATTTGATAAGGCACGTGATGAAGGGGAACTACTTGAATGGTGTGAATTCGTTGGAAACTGTTATGGTACTCCATTAAAGGGTGTTGAACGTCTTCGTAACGAAGGAAAGAATGTTCTTTTGGAAATTGAAGTACAGGGTTGCCAACAAGTTCGTAAGAAGTGTCCAGATGCTCTTACAATCTTTATCGTACCACCAAATATGGAAGAGTTAGAAAACCGCATTCGTGGTCGTCGTACAGAGCCAGAAGAAATCGTTCAACAACGTCTTGCAAAGGCTACAAAGGAAATGGAAATGATTGGCCAATACAAGTATGTTGTATGTAATGAAGATCCAAAGCTTGCGGCAGATATTATTCGTGTGATCATTAAGCGTCACATGGAAAACGAACTATAAGACGCGTTTGAGATGTAGAAATACATCTCTTTTTTTGTTGTTGTAGGCATATGAAAAAGAGTGCCGATGGCACTCTTCGTTCTACGCACTTTCGTTTGTACAACGTGGTTAAGATTCCAATGAAGGAACGATTAACGGTTGTAGTATTCGACGATAAGAGCTTCGTTGATTTCTTGGTTCATTTCGGAACGTTCTGGAATACGTACGAATGTACCCTTACGAGCTTCTTTATCTACGCTTACGAATTCTGGAGCTGTGTATGTGCTTTCTAGAGCTTCCACAATGTGCTTGCAGTTTAGAGACTTTTCACGAACTGCAATAACGTCTCCTGGCTTCACTTGGCAAGAAGCGATATCACACTTGCGACCATTTAGTAAAATGTGTCCGTGAGATACTAGCTGTCTAGCTGCCTTACGTGTAGGAGCGAATCCTAGACGGTAAACAACGTTGTCTAGACGGCTTTCAAGCATAACTAGGAAGTTATAACCTGCTTTACCTTCAAGCTTTGCAGCCTTTTTGAATGTGTTGTAGAATTGACGTTCGTTTACACCATACATCATTCTAACTCTTTGTTTTTCACGAAGCTGTTCTCCGTAAGGTGTAAGCTTTACGCGCTTAGTTGGTCCATGTTGACCTGGAGCATACGCTCTTTTCTTTAGTTCTTCACCAGTTTCTAAGATTGAGAAGCTAAGACGTCTTGACTTCTTCCATACTGGTCCTGTGTAACGTGCCATGTTTTGTTTCCTCCTGTATTTAATGGCTGAGAAACAATAACAGGTGCAGATTATCATTGCAGGGTGTTGCTTTTAACCTTTTCGCTATTTGCAGCATGTTACTGGGGTCGCAGATAAACTGTTAGCAACGCCTGATTGCAAGACTCTACAAGCTGCCATCATTTGACGCTTAGTAATCATAGCAATACTTCGGGTGCTCGTCAATCAATAAATGAAAATTTCTTGGTAATAATCAGCCTTAAACAATTCCTTTCATGCTTTTTTAGTAGGCGTACTATTTTTGTTTGCTTTGTGTTAAAATATAGAAGTAAAAATATGTATGAGAGGTGGATTCAACAATGGAGACGGTTTTAAAATATCTATCGGATATTCGTGTAGTTATATTGATTGCAGTCATTGTCATTTGGCTTGTTGTGTATTTGATTATGCAAAAGGCAAAAGCTAACAAATATCGCAAGGAATTACAAGACTTAGAGATTCGTTACAATTCCATCAAGTCAGTTCCTTTGTCCTTTAAATTAAATAAGGCAGTAGCGATTAGTCGGGTTGATCAAGATACGATGGCCCGTGTTGCTGGAACGAAAGATGACTTTGAAAAAGCGGAAGCGAATTTAAAACAAATTCAACAATCGCTTGCGGATACAGAAGATGAAATCTTAGTAGGAAAACTCAAACAAGCACGTCTTGACTTGCAAGACTTAGAGGCAAGCATTGCCTTAGGGGAGAAGCAAGTTTCGAAGTTGGATACCTTCTTAGATAGCATCTTAGAAAAAGAAACCGCACAAAGACAAGAAGTCACAGAATTACGAAATCAGTTCCGTGATTTGAAGGAACAAGCAAATCTTCATTCCAGTGAACTTTCGTATATTTGGAATAATATTGAAATTGCCATTTCAAAAACAGAGAAGATGTTCTCAGCGTTTGAAGAATGGATGTATGCGTCGGACTTTGAAAAGGCAAATAACGAACTTGCCAATATCAAAGAAGCGATTTCCAATTTAGAAGAAATGGTCAATGAACTTCCAAATCTATTAGAAGACGCAAGAGGAATTGTTCCAAACATGGCCGAAGCGCTTCATCAAGATTACACCTTGAATAAGAATAAGGGTGTTTACTTAGAACACTTGCAAGTGGATAAGAACTTAGCAGTCATTACAGGTGGTTTAAAACAAGACTTAGAGAAATTAAAGAATGGTGATCCAAATGATGTCAAAGATCATTTGGAAGATTATAAAGTGCGCCTTGTGCAAATGGCAGAACAAGTAAAGAAGGAAAGCAAGAACTTTGATGAATTAAAGAGTCTTGCCGATGAAACGAATAACCTCTTTAATGAAACCGTTGATAACTATGCTTATGTAGATCGTCAGGTAAAGCGCTTGTCGGAACACTTTGGCTTGAAGAATGTAGCAGATCAACTTGTGATTAGTAAGCAAGAGATTGAAAAGGTTGGCGAAAAGCGGCCAAAGATTTATAAGCTTTACAAAGACAACACATCTCCAGCTAGCAGCATTATGGTTTCGATGAAGGAATTGAATCGCGAATTGAGTGAATGCAATCGTACACTTCGTGAGTTACGTGCAGAAATTGATGCCGTTGCAAGTGATGAAGAAAATGCGCGTAGTACATTAGTGAAACTACAAGTCATTATGAATCAGATGCAAGTCAAGATTCGTAAGTATAAATTACCGGCAATTTCCGAACAATACGAAGAAGATATGCGTAAGGCAACGGAGTACATTCGTTCGATTGATCGTTTGATTGAAGAAACGCCAGTCAATGTACAACTCTTGAATGCGACAAAGAAAGAAGCAGTTGATTTTGTATACAAGCTATACAACAACGTAAACAATGTCGTAGCTACGGTGATCATGGTAGAAAATACGATTGTCTTTGGAAATCGTTACCGTTCAACCTATGCCGATATTGATTCTGAACTTACAAGATCTGAACTATGTTTCAGAAATGGGGAATATACCCAGGCATTGAAGATCGCGATTGCGACCATTGAAAAGATTCATCCGGGTAATTTCGAAAGCATGATTAAGGAGAATGCCAAGGGTGGAGAATAGAATTTATTTTGATAACGCAAGCACGACAGTATTAAATAAGGAAGTATTACAAGCGTACGAGAAACTCTTGAAGACATACTTTGCAAATAGTGAATCACTCTATGAAGAAGGTGTCGAAGTTTCTAAGATGCTCGAAAAGGCCCGGAGTGCAACAGCCGGGCTTTTAGGTGTAAACGCAAATGAAATCTTATTTACCTGTGGGTCTTCGGAAGCTAATTCCATGGCGATTAAAGGAGTATCGCTTGCCGTTCCTAAGAAAAAACATATTGTAACGACGCAAATTGAACATTCGTCGACGATGAATTCATGCGCTCAGATGGAACGTTTGTTCAATTA
>JAHHRC010000125.1 GCA_020026035.1 Erysipelotrichaceae bacterium
CTTTCCTTCTTGAATGGCTTTTAATGCAAGTAAGCCATTGGCATCTTCTTCCTCTACTACCGTACTACATGGAAGTGCAACCGTTGTTATTCCTACTTCCTTACAAGCTTCTTTTAGATTTGTTTGGAATGCTTGTAAATACACATCGGTTGCTTGTTCAAGCCCTAACATAAAGCATGGTAATACGACTTGATAACGATGCAACGCTTTCTTCAACAAATTTACATCATCTAATTCTTCTAAGGAAAAGGTTTGTTTATTGCCAAGTAAGAATAGATAACACTCCTTACAAAAGGCAAACACATCCTCAACACAACAAACCGCGTGTAACCCATCATTTACAAAAGACGCTAAGGCAAATACATTGCGCATACCAGTATTATTCCTAGGAACGACTAACAAAGGAATTCGCTTTCCATCTACCTCGACATCTATTTCCATTCCATGGATTGGTTTGATTCCCTGTTTTATACAGACTTCATGAAACTTTGGTAATTGATACACATTGTTTCGATCACACAAACCAACTGCCATCATCCCATAGGATTTTGCTGTTTGAACTAATTCTTCTACTTTTATTACACTTTCATATCTAGTGCAAGAACTCTTATTATTAATAACGATACTCATATGCCTATTTTACCATAAGTCTAACAATTTCTATACGCCTAGAAAGTCGCATTGTGTGAACCATTTTTTTCAAAAAGAATCCCATTCCCTATTGATTTTATGCGTATAAGATTTTACAGATGGCCTTAGAATCACTATAATACTTATAGAGTGTTGTCAAAACGTTTTGCAACAACAAAAACGGAATTGCAAAAAAGGAGGTCAAGCAAGGTAACCATCCCAATTCCTCTTTGGCATTCGTCAAAGACCTTGCGATTTAAACGATGAAAATAGCTTATGTAACTGATAGTGGAACTGGGTATTCCATTTCCGAAATGGCTGAACTTGGAATCATCAGCATTCCTCTACAAATCACAGACGGTGTTTTAACCTACCAAGATATGGAAACATTCACCTACGATGATTGTGTTCAAGCCTTAAAAGAAAAGAAAGTTCTTATGACATCTCAACCATCGCCTGGTCTTGTGGAAGAATGTTTTACATCCTTAAAGGAACAAGGCGTTGATTTAATCATTGCAGTTCCAATTTGTAATGGCCTATCTTCTACCGCATCGACAATGACAGCGATTGCCAATAGCTTAGATTTAAGAATCATTACCGTTGATACTTATGCAACAGGACAACTGGAATACTACTTAATCAATCGTCTAAAGAAAGCCTATGAAGAAGGAAAGAGTGACTTAGAAGTTAAATTACTTTTTGATGAAGTCATCCATTCTGCAGATACACTAGTTTTACCAGAAGACTTATCCCATTTAGCACGTGGAGGTCGTTTAACACCTCTTGCATCAAAAATGGCAAAGCTTCTTCGTATTTCACCAGTTCTACATTTATCGGTAGAAACCGGTGGACATATTGATATGTTAGAAAAGGTTCGCACCAAGCGTAAAGCCTTAGCTTATGCAATTGACCATATGAAGAAATCACCAATTGATGATTCTTGGATCATTCATATCTTCCATACGGATGATTTAGAAACTGCAGAAAGCTTTAAAGAACAAGTACAAGCCGAATTTGCAAATACAGAAATTCGCATTCATAACCAAATCAATCCAGTCTCTGCCCAAGCAGGTCTTGGAACCATTTGTGTGCAATACTTCAAGCAGGTGTAATACCTGCTTTTCCTTTTGGAAACGAAGATTTCCTTTTTGTATCGTTTGCAAGTGTTCTATGCTACAATAAAAAGGCTATGCATGGAGGAAGTTATGAATCAAAAAAACAACAACCATAAAAAGAAATTCCCTGATTTCCATGAATCAGACAACAAACATACAGAGACAAAAGTATTCACTGCTTTTGATCAAGCACAAACCAATCAGAAACATGCCCAATACGAAAAGGCAAAAGACGAATTAAAACGCCAAAAGAAGCTTCAAAAGAAGATGAAACGTAGAGTCATTCTAACGACCATCATCGCCTTCTTCTTAGTTGTAAATATCGTCATTGCCTCGGTTGGTGGGATTGTGACAATGCGCATGTTAAGTGATCGTCCAATCATTGATGTAAAAGACTTCCAAATGGAAGAATCCTCCATGATCTATGACGCTAACGGAAACTTAGTCACGGAAGTTGGTGTATACTTACGTGAAAATATCACCTACGACCAATGTCCAGAATCCTTAGTCGATGCCTTTTTAGCCATTGAAGACTCAAGATTCTTCACCCACTTTGGCTTCGATATTCCCCGTTTTACAAAAGCAGCCTTAGTCAACTTAAAGAATCGTAACTTTGCCCAAGGTGGATCTACCTTCACCATGCAGCTAGTAAAGAATACGTACTTTACCGTAGATGCCGGTGATCAATCCAAAGAACGCAAACGTTCCATTGACTATAAGGTACAACAAATTGCCTTAGCTATTGAACTAGAGCAAATGCTAAACAAAAAAGAAATCTTCCAATTGTATATGAACCGTCTAAACTTCGGAGGAAGAATCCGTGGTGTACAACGTGCTTCCCTATACTACTTTGGCAAAAACTGTAATGAATTAACCCTTCCAGAATCTGCGATGTTAGCTGGTATTATCAACTTACCAAACCGCTACAATCCAAAAGCATACTTAGACTATGGTACAAAACGGCGTAACGAAGTACTCGACTTAATGCAATACCATGGATACATTACAGAAGAGGAATTAAAGCTTGCAAAGGCAGTCAAAGTCGAAGACTTACTCATTGCCGATTCAAGAAAAGCAAATGTCGATTCGACCTTCCAATCGTATATCGATGCGGTATTAGAAGAAGCCACAAAGTTAACTGGCTTTGATCCAAATATCCGTGGTATGCAAATCCATACCCACTTAATTCCTGAAATTCAAAAACAAATTGAAGACATTCAAAACGATGAAACAACCATCAAATTCCCAGATGAATTGATGCAAGTCGCAATGATTTCTATGAATGCGAAAAACGGCGGAATCGTTGGAATTGGTGGTGGCCGTAATTACGACGGTGCTCGTTTGTTAAACCGTGCCACAATGAACTTCAAACAACCAGGTTCTTCGATTAAGCCAGTCATCTCTTACGCACCAGCCTTTGAATACTTAGGCTACTCATTAGATGAAATCTTAGTCGATAAACCAATCACCTACCCTATGGAAAGTATGGTCCTTGTCAATGCGACTGGTAAATACGAAGGTGATGTCACGATTAAGGATGCCCTAGGTAACTCCTTAAACATTCCTTCCATTCTTGCTTTAAAAGATGTTTCCGAAAAGATTGGCAAAGAAAAAATGGTTTCCTACTTAAATTCCATTGGCTTTAGTCGTGTTACTAATGACAACTTCCACCTCTCCTTTGCGATTGGTGGTACCTGGTTTGAAACAACCGTAAAACAATTAGCAGGTGCCAATGCCATGCTTGTCAATGGTGGTATTTACAATGAACCACATACCATTGAACACATTGAATTAGAAGACGGAAGTCTAATTTATCCAGAAAATCAAAACCATAAGATCCTCTCTCCTGGTTCTTGTTGGTTGACCTTACAACTTATGAACAACAACGTCTATGGCGATTACTTCAACTGGCAACAAGTGCTTCGTCGTGATTATCCAATTTATTCAAAAACTGGTACTTCCGACTGGGGTCGTTCGGGTCTTCAGTATGGCATTCCACAAGGTGCTATGAAGGACAAATGGATGGTAGCTTCAAGTAGTGAATTCACAAACTCCGTATGGTGTGGCTACGATAGTGCCGTTGCTGGAAAACAAACCTA
>JAHHRC010000126.1 GCA_020026035.1 Erysipelotrichaceae bacterium
TGTTATAGGCATAGATAGCATACACAGCAAGAAGGGCTGGGCTTACAAAGAAGGTTAACTGAAATAGAATAAACCAATTCCGACAGGACATGGTGTAATCTAGGGCAAGTTTTGAATAGTCTTCAATGGTTTTGTAGAAGGCTTCAAAGGAAGTAATACTCGAATTAAAGATTTTAATGACTGGTAATCCTCTTACGTATTCCACGGCTTCATTACTCATATCGTCCATTGCCTTCATGTATTGTTTCATGAAGGTTTGATTTCCTGACATTTTCATCATGATAAAGCCATTTAGAATGGTTAAGACGAGTAAGAAGATGCCGAGTTTTAGATTTGCATAAAAGCCAATGACATAAAGAAGAATCAAGGAGATTGTAAGTCTAGTGCCATCGGGAATGAGGTGTGCTACGGCAGTGTGAGTGAGTTGGGTGTTATCGTCGATGGTTTTACGTAAGACACCGCTATTGGTTTGATCAAAGAATTTCGCGGAGGCTTTACTAATACAATCGATGCCTACTTTTTTGAGGTTTGTTTCTAAGCGGAAGGCTAAATCGTGAGTAACAAGGGCAGCGATGTAGTAGGTAAGACTACCAATCGCTAACATCCATAGGATTTGTGTTCCAATGGCTTTACAAGTCACAAGGTCATGATTTAACAGCGCTTTTGTGAACAAGTAGATGTTGTACGAGATCAAAGAAAGAAGAACGGCGGAGATGCCTACAAGAATTGTGGCAATGGGTAAGTTCCATTTCTTTTCGGGTACATACTGTAATAAACGTTTATAAATATTCATAAATGTCCTTTCCAACTAGCAATTACTTGCAAGAATAGGCAAGATAATGGTAGTATGCTAGTAAGTTAGTGAGTACTAACTGTATGTATTATAGCAGTTGAATTCCGATAAGAAAGAAAGCTAGTGCATGTATGTTGTATCGGATTGTGTTGTTGAATCGTGATAGATAAAAAAAGGGGGGACCTTTGATGACTATAAATGAGTCTGTAAGAAAAGCGTGTATTGAATTTGGAATGAAGGAAGAAGAGAATCATCGTGGTGTTCCAAATTGTGGAGCGTTATTCCATATGGAAAATAACGAAGAGAGTTTGCGGTATTGGATCTATGAAACGGATTTATTTATCGTATCCATTCATGATATGTTTTCCAAACAAGAAAAGATTTTTGAATTTGATTGGAAAGACTATCCAACCTGGGAGAAAAGTATTTCGTCTTCCTATACAATCACAGCGCATGGGGAAATCTTGTCACCATATAAGTCGTTTTGTGATCATATGTTTGTTGTGTGGGCAAATACGGAAAAGGCGTGTCGGTGTTGTTTGCATGGAGGATTCCGTTACCAATCGGTAGACTTTGCGTTTAAAGAAGAGTTTATTGAAACGTATTTTGAAGGGTGGTTTGGCTGTGATAAGAAAACCATTGTGGATAAGGTTCTTTTTAGTACGTTCCAAGTTCCAAAGCGGATTGAAGAGATTGCGATGGAAGTGTTGTCGCTTAAAAAGGAACCGAGAATTGAAGAGTTGATGTTAGAAAGCAAGGCCAAAGAGTGGGCGAGTATTATGCTTGAAACGTATGTGCTTGAACACAACAAAGTGATGCTGAATGACAATGACAAAGAAGGGATTCGCAATGTGGCAAAGTATATTGACGATCATTTTGCGATGGAAATCAAACAGAAATTCTTAGCTCAACTTGCCTATATGTCACCTACGAAACTACGGGAATGTTTTAAACAGGAATACAATATGACAATTACCGAGTATATCCAAAGAAAACGGATTTCTATGGCGGAGGTGATGTTGTGTAATACGGATTATCCAATCAAAGAGGTTGCTCGTTTGGTGGGGTATACGTCGCATTCACGTTTTTCAAGTTTGTATTTTAAGTACATGGGCATGTATCCAAGTGAAGTGCGGTTGCATAAAGTTTAAAAAGACTGCTGAGGAATGCAGTCTTTTCGTTTGTCCGTTTAGGTGTTCAGTTATATTTGGGGAACAAATGCAGCGCATAAACCGCGAAAAGTTCCCTACACAATATTGATTTTTGGGGAACAAACCTTTAGCATTTTAATCGAAAAGTTCCCCAAAGGAGTGAGACGATTGCAGTGAATTATAGCGAAATACAAGAATTACTTGGAAGACGTGCGGATCTTCAGGTAAGATTGAATTTAATGCCTTATGATGGTACACCGGAAATTAAATTGCGTGGCGATGGGAGATATGTTTATGTGAGAAAACGTGTTGCTGGAAAACTGACATCCACATATGTTGGTGTATACACGGATGAACTTTACAATGTATTACTTCGTAATGCGAAAGAAATTAGATCGATTCGAAAAGAGTTACGCCATATCGAAAAGAAACTTGCCGCTGCAGGATATTCCAAGAATGACTTAGCAGCTGAAGTAGTTAGAAATATTGAATTTGCTAGAGCGAATCTGAAAATCAATATTTACGATCAAGCTGTACTAGAAGGTGTAGTTACATCTTTCACGCAAACGGAAGAAATCATTGATCATGGAAAAGTGAACGGTATGACAGCGACCGATGTACTGAAGATTTTAAATCTAAAGCGTGCTTGGGAGTTTATTTTGGATGAAGATGTAGTCGTGAGTAATTCAGACTATTATATGCTTAGCCATATTGCTAGACTTGTAAACGAAGGATTTTTTATGGAAGGCGGACGTTTACGTGGAGTACCGGTTACGATTGGCGGTTCTTATGTTCCACCATTACCGAATGAAATCGATGTAAAAGATCAAATACGTAAGATTACTGAGGAAAGTGATGAGGCAATCGATGTTGCGATTAAGTTGTGTTTGTATTGTATGAAAACGCAAATTTTTCTCGATGGAAATAAGCGAACGTCAGTCATTTTTGCAAACCACTATTTGATTTCTCGTGGTGGAGGTTTCTTGGTTATTCCGGAACAAGAGGTACCGGAATTTAAACATCTTCTTGTGAAGTATTACGAAGGAGAAGACATATCTGTTATCTCAGATTTCATGAAACATAATTGTTGGAAAAAAGTGTATGTAAGCTAGTAGAACATGAGCGTTTGTCCGTTTGAGAAAGAACTTCTTCCTCTTGCATACATAGTTAGAATAAAAGGCGAGCAGTATTGTGTCATTGTGCACAGCGACTGCTCGCTTTTTCGTATGTCTTCTATTTACGGTGTTAGTTTGGAAATGAAAAAGACTGCTTGAGGTTTGCAGTCTTTTAGTTTCGATAAAGGTAGTACATGGTGTTTGCAGGAATGGTAATACTACCATGTAAGGTGAATGGGGTGTTGGTGAGTAGGTCGATGAATTCACCATGAAGGTGGTTGCTATAAAGGGTTGTTTCGTTTTGGATGTTGAAACATGCAAGTAAGCAAGATGTCGCATTTGAACGCTTAAAGATATAAGCGGTGTTTTGAATGACGATGTTTTCAAAGTCGCCATTTGTAAAGACATCGTAGGTTTTGTGGATGGTGTTTAGGGTTTGGATGGTTGTTGTTAGGCCGTTATGAATTGGTTCTTTGATGTATGGTCGTAAGGCTTCATCCGAATTGTGTTCCTTTTTCCCAGTGATTCCCCTTTCACTTCCGTAATACACACAAGGAATGCCAGGCATTGCATAAAGCATGCCATAGATGAGTGGTAAGTGATCGTGGTTGTTTAGAATGGAGGCGATACGATCAACGTCATGGTTGTCTACGAAGCTTAGTAATTGCTTGTTTGTGTAAAGACACCAAGGATCTTTTCCGAATTGGCGATG
>JAHHRC010000127.1 GCA_020026035.1 Erysipelotrichaceae bacterium
CCATATTAGCACTTTCCTTCACAATCAAAAAGACCATGCAAGGCATAGTCTTCTTTAGTTACATATAAAACTCTTTGTACCAAGTCGCAAAGGCTCTAAGACCTTCACGCAAGGACGTATTTGGCTTATAGTTGAAATCTTCTTCCAACTGTTTTGTGTCCGCATACGTAACAGGCACGTCTCCCATTTGCATTGGCACAAACTTCTTATGTGCTTCAAAGTCATAATCACTTGGCAATACACCCGCAGAAATCAATTCTTGTTGCAAGATATCCACAAACTCTAATAGACTCTCCGGATGCCCATTTCCAATGTTATAGACATTGTATGGAGGAATCGGTAACCCATCCTCTCCATCCATTCGACTAGGAGCTTTCTGCATCACCTTTACAACACCCTCTACGATATCATCAATGTACGTAAAGTCTCTTTGACAATTCCCATAGTTAAAGATCTGAATCGTTTCGTTCTTCAATAACTTATTCGTAAAGCCAAAGTATGCCATATCAGGTCTTCCAGCTGGGCCATACACCGTAAAGAAACGAAGACCCGTCGATGGAATGTTATACAACTTCGAATACGCATGCGCCATTAACTCATTACTCTTTTTACTTGCCGCATACAAGGAAACCGGATGATCCACTTGATCACTTGTCGCAAATGGAACCTTCGTATTTCCACCATACACCGAAGAACTTGACGCATAGACAAGATGTTCAACACCCTTCTTACCACCATCATACGAATGACGACAAGCCTCTAAGATATTAAAGAAGCCAATCATATTACTTTGCATATACGCATGGGGATTTTCAATCGAATACCGAACCCCAGCCTGCGCAGCTAAGTTTACTACAACACTAGGTTCATATGTTTCAAACAACTCTTGAAGACACACTTCATCCGCAATATCGCCCTTTACAAAGGTAAAGCTACTACTAGATTCCTTCACCTTCTTTTCAATCTCATTCAAACGCCACTCTTTGATACTGACATCATAGTAGTCATTCAAATTATCAATTCCAACAATCTTTACATCGTTGTAATCACTCAACAAACGCAATACCAAGTTCGACCCAATAAATCCAGCCGCACCTGTTACTAACACACATTTGCCATTTAAATTAATATCCTGCATACTTTCCCCTAATCACGTCTAAACAAGTCTCTTGTATAGACCTTGTCTTCTACATCATCCAAACAACTATCATAACGATTCGCTAAGATACATTGTGACATTTCCTTAAACTTCTCTAAGTCATTCACAACAAGAGATCCAAAGAAGGTTGAACCATCCTCAAGTGTTGGCTCATACACAATCACCTTCGCACCCTTCGCCTTAATACGCTTCATAACCCCTTGAATCGAAGACTGTCTAAAGTTATCCGAGTTACTCTTCATCGTTAAACGATACACACCCACAACAACTTGTTTCTCATAATCTTCATCATACATCGAAGACTGTGTATAATACCCAGCCATCTCAAGAACACGGTCTGCAATAAAGTCTTTACGAGTACGGTTACTATCGACAATTGCCCCAATCAAGTTTTCAGGCACTTCATCATAGTTAGCCAACAATTGTTTTGTATCCTTTGGCAAGCAATAACCACCATAACCAAACGATGGATTGTTGTAATGTTTCCCAATACGAGGATCCAAACATACCCCATCAATAATCGACTTCGTATCCAAATCCTTCATTTCCGCATACGTATCCAACTCATTAAAGTACGATACACGCATCGCTAAATAGGTATTCGCAAACAACTTCACCGCTTCTGCTTCGGTATAGCCCATCACAAGTACTTCAACATCTTCCTTAATCGCACCCTCTTTTAACAAGTTCGCAAATTCCAATGCCTTTTCCCTATTTTCATCATCCGTTCCAACAATGATTCTTGAAGGATATAAATTATCATAAAGCGCCTTTGATTCACGCAAGAACTCCGGACTAAATAGAATACGGTTCGTATTGTATTTCTTACGAACACTTTCCGTATACCCAACCGGAATCGTTGACTTAATCACCATCAACGCATGGTCATTTACTTCCATAACCATCTCAATGACATCTTCTACAAACGTTGTATTAAAGAAATTCTTCTTAGGATCATAGTTTGTAGGTGTCGCAATGACAACTAAATCCGCATCCCTATACGCTGACTTCCCATCAAGCGTTGCGACTAAATTCAACTCTTTCTCAGCCAAATATTCTTCAATCTTGTCATCTTGAATCGGTGACTTCTTATTGTTAATAAGGGAAACCTTTTCTTCTACAACGTCAACCGCTACGACCTCATTATGTTGCGCAAGTAGAACCGCTAAGGATAGCCCTACATAACCTGTACCAGCTACTGCAATTTTCATAAAAAACCTCTTTCCTATAAACGTTTCAATTATACCATAGAAAAAAGAATACAACTTTTATTCTTAGCAAATCCATCTTTTAGCACTCGTTTCTTTAAGACCTAAATACTCCAACCACCCCAAAAATGCATATCTATCAACAATTTCAACGACACAAATAAAACCAAACACCAGCTTAGCACGACCATCAAACAGGTGCTATCGTGCTAAAAAACATTTAGCACTACTTTCTTTGAGACTTAAAAAACCAGAAATCAAACAAAAACTGATATTTAAGCCACTTTAACACACGCAACAAACAGCACTACATCGCATTTCACACTCACCCATTCCTAGTGTTAAAGTGCTACAACATATAAAAAAGGCAAGAACAAACAATTCTTGCCAATCAAATTAAATTCCAAATTTTGCCTTTACAACATCTACTACTTCATAGACACGTTGTTTACAAATCTCATCGGTTTCCGCTTCAGCCATGACACGTACAAGTGGCTCTGTTCCACTTGGTCTTACTAACAAGCGACCATTTCCAGCCAAGTCTTCGTTGACCTTATCAATCGCCTTTTTCACATCTGCATCTTCCATTGCAAGATCTTTGTCTGTCACCTTCACATTTACCAATAGCTGTGGATAAATGCGTAGACCTTCACAAAGCGTTAATACAGGTAACTTAGTGTCTTGCATAATCTTTAATACAAATAACGCAGTCATCAAGCCATCACCCGTTGTTGCATATTCGCTAAAGATAATATGTCCAGATTGTTCCCCACCAACAACATCGTTGCTACGAAGCATTTCTTCATAGACATACTTATCACCAACAGCGGTCTTCGCCACATTGATGCCATCTTTTTCAAGTGCCTTGAACAAACCAAGGTTTGCCATAACCGTAGTCACAACTGTGTTATTTGTAAGAAGACCTTTATCCTTTAGATAACGACCACTCATATACAACACATGGTCACCAGTAATTAATTCCCCATTTGGAGCGACAAGAATCATACGATCCGCATCCCCATCAAAGGCTAGTCCTAAATCAAAGTCACCATTCTTCATAACTTCTTGTAGACCTTCTGGATGAGTTGATCCACAGTTTGTATTAATGTTTACTCCATCCGGTGTATCATGCATCATCGTAACAGTTGCACCAAGATCTTCCAACACACGCTTTGCAGTAGTCGTACTTGCACCATTTGCACAATCGACTGCCAACTTAACACCATGTAGATCCATCGCAAACGATGTTTCTAAGAAGTTGATGTAGTCTTCTAATCCTTGTTTGAATTCATAGATTTCACCAATCGCATCATCTGTAC
>JAHHRC010000128.1 GCA_020026035.1 Erysipelotrichaceae bacterium
CACACTTATATGGATTATTCATAATCTTTCTAAATGCAATCGCTCCATCTTGCCAAGTAATTGCATCATCACCATTTAGATCTTCCGTAATGACAACTTTCATCTTTGGCATTTCTGTAGCTTCTGTTACATATCGCTTGTTGTGTGTATCGGTAATCACACGGTTGTAGTACCAAGGAGCACTTGCTAAACCAAGTGATGTTTCTTTACCACTAGCACCCACAACAGTACTTGTTGTCGCAAAGATACGCGTATTGTTACTGCCACCGGCAACACCAGTATGTGCAGCTCTTCCTGTATGTTCCGAGTTACTCCACAAACCAGCACTCAATTCATTGTTAGAAACGAATGCATACATGAAGTCACGATTCTTCATCGGTTGCATTCCCTTTACAACCGCAAAGTATTCATCCCCAGGTTTACCAACGTGAGATGACATTGTAGCACCCTTCAAATTCGCATTTGCTTGCGAACTATTGACGGATACTAAGCTATGATGATCAAACTTAATCGTTTGAATCACAGTGTTATTGTTGCTAGTGATTTCCGTAATATCAAAGTGTAATTCGTTGTTTACAACCTGCATTACAACCTTCATATTCACATCAATCGCTGGTTGTGTATTTACGACATGTAAGTCATACTCTGCCTTATCATTGGCAATTGTCGCTGTTACATTTTCCTTAGGCACAACAATTGTTGTTCCATTGATTGTGATCTCATTGTAGTCATCACGATGACCTTCAAAGATCTTTTCATTTAGTTTATATGACGCAACGAATGGGAAGTTTGTACCAACTTCAACCTCCATTACATCACTTTGAATCTTGCTTGTTTCCGCAACAACTTGCTTTGTTAAAACAAGATCTGGCATCTGCATTGGAGCTTCCGCATAATCACGAACGGAATCAATCAAGTATCCAGGAATCGCAGCTTCTACAAGCACCGTACCTTCCGTTACAGAAGCACGATACATACCTTCTGTATCTGTTTGAACAACCGTACCATTAACAGTCACATTCTTATTTGAAAGAACGTTTCCTTCTTGATCACGCACTTTACCAGTCACTTCAAATGGATCTGTGCTCTTTAATGCTTGGTCTACATAGTGAATGTTAGTTAAACGAACATCCGTATATGCGTCCCCATGTTTACTACACTTAATACCAATTCGATTTCCTAGATTTTCCATCGAAGAGAAGTCAAAGTGATCATAAGCTACCTTACCATCAACCTTTAACGTAACTTGTTTGTCATTTGTCCAAGAAATTTCAACTGGGATATCGCGGTCGTTGTCTGGCATACCAGCAGGACGTCCACCTGTTGTATACCGTCCACCACCATTTTGGTACATCTGCCAGAACCATCCTCCAGCATCAAAGCCTAAGAACATACCATTCATTGGATTCTTATAGGCAATATACACACCGAAACGACATTTCTTCGCATCTTTTACATGTAAATCAAAGCTAATAAATCCTGGCTTATTAAAGTCGAATTCATTTGGATGTAAGAAGACAGCAGGTTTCGCATTCGGCTGATGTCCATTTCCACTACCTGGTTTGAAATGACGATACACTCCATCTAATTCATTAATCGCATCATTTCCAACCTTCATGTCCGGATCAAGTACCCATGCATCACGAGCACCTTCTTTTAATACAGACAAATCACCAATCACTGGATCTTGTGTCTTAACGTTTTCGCTCACTACAAATTCACCTAAATCCAATGAACTTGCAGATAACGCAATCGTCTTCTTTAATACTTGATAGCCCGCTTTTACAAACGTAGCTTGAGCAGATTGTCCTTCACTCGCAAACTTAAACTTACCATCTAAGCCACTCATTACAGACACTGTCTCACCATTGATCATCATGTTAATCAAAACAGAACTCAATGGCTTCTTAGCTTGATCTACTACAACACCACTGTACACAGTACCAGTAGGCGCAACAGTAGTTGTTTCAAAGCCTTTTACATAAACTTCAGTTACTTCATTGCTTGCAGAACCACCCTTAAGTGCAAGTGAACTTCCCATCGTATCAAAGATCGATGCAAATTCAATGTCCTTGAATACTTCCACATCACCAACCGTTAACGAAGCCTTCTTGTCATTTGTCCAGGCAATATGCACTGGAACATCGACATCACTCAAAGGACTTGCTTTACGAGTTCCACGATACCAATCCCCATTGTTTCCTTTGTACTTCTGCCAGAACCAACCAGGATTTCCTGAATTGTTGTCATAACCAAAGTACAAACCATTCCCAGCACCGTTGTATCCAAGAAGAATACCAAAACGGTTCTTTGTTGTATTCTTTGGCTTTAATACAAAGTCAAAATGCCCTTCTTTACTAAAGTCAAAGGTATTTGTGTTTCTAAAGATAGCCGGAATATCCGATGGATTATTTCCGTTCTGTGAACCAGATTTCATGTGTACATAACCATCTACAACCTCAAGAACAGCATCCTTACCACGAACATAGTTTGGATCCATCACCCAATCCATGTCCCCAGTCGTAACACTTGTTGTAGGTGTATCTACTGATTCACTAGGTACCTCAGGTTCCCCTTCGCTACCACCAGCAGCTTCGCTACCTGCTTCACTACCAGCTCCTTCCCCTTCATCAATCGGTTCAGGAATTCGATCACGAATATAAACCTCAGATAAGTGTTCTCCATAATGACTACATCTCAAAGCGATTTTATTTCCACAAGTTTCGTAAATACCACTGAAGTCAATCGGTTCGTTAAAGATTTGTTGATCTCCAACCGTAATATTTGCTTTATGATCACTCGTCCAATCAAGACGAACCTTAACTTCTTTGTCCCCTTCTGGTTTTTGTGGACGTGTTCCACCGTACCATTGTCCATCATTGTTTACATACTTCTGCCAGAACCAACCTGGATTTAATCCAGCGCTGTCATAACCAAAGTACATTCCATTCCCAGCATCTTTATATGCTAGGTAAATACCAAAAAGATTCTTTCCGCCATTTACTGGCTTGAAGGTGAATTCATACGAACCATCTTCATCAAAATTGAATTCTTTTGTCGATACAAACATTGCAGGTGTATGTTCCGGATTATTTCCGTTTTGTGAACCAGCTTTTAAATGCAAGAAACCATCTGCGACTTCTAATACAGCATCATCACCACGAATATAGGCTTCATCCATTTTCCACGCAAAGTCATCGTTTAATTTCACAACCGAAGCATCTTCTGAAGACCCTTCTGCCGCTACTTTTACAACAGGACTCGACGAAGTTGGAATTGCCAACACCGCAGCAAGCGCGATTGAAATCATGTTCTTAAAACGCAATTTCATTCTTTTCCTCCTTTTAATTTTGTGTAAATTTCTCGCTCTTGATACTGTAATTTTCGCCAAAAAGTATGTTTGATTCTTGCATATACTTGCGATTAATTTTAGGTTTATTGTCGAATGAAAGCGCTTCAATAAAACTGAAAATCAAGAAAACCGCATAACAACCATACATTACAAAATAACTACCATTCACATTCTGTTAACATTACATTTACAGAAAAGAAAACCCCTAGAGTCATCTCTAGAGGTCATCTAAACTTATTTAGATTTCTTCATCTTCACAATTACGTAAGCAATCAATCCAACCGCAACAGCTAGTGCTACAGAGTAACCAAATACATGTAAGT
>JAHHRC010000129.1 GCA_020026035.1 Erysipelotrichaceae bacterium
TATACAATAAAAAAACCACCGAAGTGGTTTTGTGTGTAAATGGTGCCGCTTGGCAGAATTGAACTGCCCGCTCATCCTTACCATGGATGTGTATTACCACTATACTAAAGCGGCGTGTGCCACTTAATAATAGCAGAAAGTATACAATCGTCAATCTTTTATTGACGTATTTCTTGTAACATGGTTGCGACTTTGGCAATCGGTAGGCCCATTATGCCGTAATAATCCCCATCTATGTGGGTAATGAAACAGCCACCTTTTCCTTGGATGCCATAGGCTCCAGCTTTGTCATCCGCTTCGCCAGTATTTACGTAGGCTTCGATTTCTTCCTCGGTTAGATTACGGAAGGTCACATCACTTACGGATAGGTGGGTGTGTGGGCCGTTATGGTCGTAAATACATAGGCCAGTTAAGACTTGATGTGTGTTATTTGATAGTGTTCTTAACATGTCTTTTGCCTCTTCGCGGTTATTTGGTTTACCAAGAGGGGTGTTGTTTAAAACGACCATGGTATCGGCTGCGACAATGATGCAGTCTTGATGGCGTTCAAAAACGGCTCTTGCTTTGTCTTTTGCGAGGCGGATAATTTCAAATTCGATCTCTTTGTTTGGGTTGATGGTTTCATCAACGTTAGCGACATCGATTAAAAATGAGTCAATGCAACGAAGTAGGAGTTCTTTTCGCCGTGGTGATTGACTTGCAAGTATTACAGGTTTCATAAGTCCTCCTTCTAACTTGTATTATATACGAAGTTCGTGTTTTTCGAACAAAAAAATCTGTTATAATGTTAAACGACATTGAAAGGAGTTTTTAGAACTTATGAATACAAAACCTACATTGGTTATTTTAGCAGCAGGAATGGGAAGCCGTTATGGTGGAATGAAGCAGATCGATGGTGTTGGGAGTCACGGAGAACCAATCATTGAATTTTCTATCTACGATGCTTACCAAGCAGGATTTGAGAAGGTGGTATTGATCATCCGTCGTGAACATGAAGACCTCTTCAAGAAGTGTTTGACAGACCGTGTTTCAAAGAAGATGCAAGTGGAATTCGCATACCAAGATATGGACAACATTCCAGAAGGATTCACTGTACCAGAAGGTCGTGAAAAGCCTTGGGGAACAACACATGCATTGCTTGCATGTAAGGGTGTTGTGAATGAACCATTCGCAATCATCAATGCCGATGACTTCTATGGAAGAAATGCCTATGAAGAAATCTATAAGTATCTAACAACAGAAATCAAAGACGATGCATATGCAATGGTTGGATATCCATGTAAGAACACATTGACTGACAATGGTACAGTTACTCGTGGAATCTGTGAAGAAAAGGATGGATTCCTAACTTCCATCGTTGAAATCCAAAAGATTGCGAAGAAGGATGGCGTTGCGATTTACGAAGACAATGGGGAATGGAAAGACCTTGCGGATGATACATTAGTATCGATGAACTTCTGGGGCTTCACTCCAAAAATCTTCGATGAAACAGAAGGCATCCTAAGTGACTTCTTGAAGGCAAACATTGAAAAGAATCCAATGAAGTGTGAACACGTAATTCCTACTGCTGTAGGTGATCTTGTAAAGAACGATGTTTGCAAGGTGAAGATGCTTTCCTCGAAGGACCAATGGTTTGGTGTAACATACAAAGAAGACAAGCCATATGTAGTTGCTAAGATCCAAGAAATGAAGGATCAAGGCCTATATCCTGACGTTCTTTGGAAATAATGACCGTAAGATTCGATGGCAAGAAAATTGTCATCGAATTTTTCTTATGAATCAAAGCGACTTAGTGATAAAATAGGAAGGAACGAGTATATGGTGTTGACCATTGCGAAAGGAGAATTACCTTGTCGAATTATAACGTAGCAGTAACCTTAGAAAATATTAAGGCCTTAACGGTCATGTTTATTGATATTTTCGTCATGTGGTTCCTTTTATACTATGCATTAAAAATTATCCGTTCGAACTCTCGAACAATTCAGATCTTTAAGGGAATCTTGTTAATTATATTGTTGGATGCAGGAGCGAAGTTCTTTGGCTTTAAAACCCTCGCATTCTTAACTGATGTATTTATTAACTGGGGATTCTTGGCGGTTATTATTATCTTCCAACCAGAAATACGTTCCTTATTAGAACGGATTGGGAAGACGAATGTGTTTAGCCGGATTAATACCTTAACGGGGAATGAGAAAGAAAAGTTAGTGGATCAAATCGTTACCGCAACGATGTTATTGAGTAAGGATGAAACAGGTGCATTAATTTGTATTGAACAAAACTATCCGTTGGATGACTTTATCGCAACTGGTACGAAGTTAAATTCCGATGTAACAGCGGAATTGCTAACGTCCTTGTTTGTGACATCAACTCCGCTTCATGATGGGGCAGTGATTATCCAAGGGGATAAGATTGCCTGTGCAAGTGCCTACTTCCCACCAACAAACTTAGACTTGCCATCTCGATTTGGGGCAAGACATAGAGCAGCGATTGGTATTTCGGAAATTACCGATGCCTTAACGATTTGTGTCTCCGAAGAAACAGGTAAGATTTCCGTTACGGAGAATGGAAAGATTTATAACGTTGATCAAAAACAACTTCGTAATTACTTACTAAGAGTCATTTGTGGTGAAGAAACTGAAGTGAAGGCAGAAACACATCGTACTTCGGAAGACTTAACGGTAGAAAAGGAAACGGTGAAGATCGTTCCGGAAAAGAAGATTGAAGTTGTAAAAGACGAAGAAGAAAAAGACTTAAGTGATACAGCGAAATTGAAGATTGCCGATACGGGTGTACTAAAGCGTGTATCGATTAAAAAGAGAGAAAAGATTCCAGTTGTCGAAGTCGTACCGGCTAGTAATCTTGTAAACGAAGAAGTTAAAGAAGAAAAGGTTGAAGAAGTAAAGCACGAAGAAAACTTAGAAAGTGCGCAACGTCTTGCCGAACAATCTTCGATTAAGCTTCCTCGTAAGAAGAATCGTCCAAAGCCTAGCTATCCAAAAACAAGTGATAAAGACCGTGAAGCACAAGAACGTGCAAGAGCGCTTGTAAAGGATGCGATGAACAAACAAACAGAAGCAACGGAAGAAGTAAAACCGGCGACGATTAAACCAGTGGAAGTAAAACCGATTGAAGTGAAAAAGGTTGAACCAACACCGGTCGAAGAAGTAAAGGTGGAACCTGCTAAGCGCATGAGTGCCGAAGAAGTAAAGAAGGCTCGTGAGCGGATGAAGGATCAATTAGCTGGAAAAGTCGAAGAAGAAATCAAAGAAGAAGTCAAACAAGAGGAAGAAGCTTTGAACATTGATGTGACAAAGATTGTTGGCTTGGATGACAACTTAGATGAAACTTTGAATTTGATTGATTCGATGAATGATCAAAAAACAAATAAGGATGATGAAGGAGGGAAAGCCTAATGAAAGATGAAAAGAAATCATTTTTTGGAAAGCACAACTTCATGAATCACGAAAATGACAAAACAGAAAAGGCGACTCGTATTGCCCATCAGTCAAGACGTGTTGCTAGCACCTATCAACATGTGGAAGATGGTGGCTTACGTGCTTTACGGTGGTTTTCTTCGATTATTGATAAGACATTGTTTAATCAAAAGTACACCAAGGTAATATCTCTTGCCTTAGCGATTCTTTTGTATACATTAGTCAATCATACGGAAGAGGC
>JAHHRC010000013.1 GCA_020026035.1 Erysipelotrichaceae bacterium
AGGCAAAAAAAGGAAAGTCGAAGTTTGTTCGCTTCTTAGAACAAATGGCAGATCCAATGATTATTATCTTAATCGTTGCCGCATTGATTAGTGGAGCATTAGCCTACTATGAAGGTGGTGGCTATATTGATGTCATCATTATTCTATCGGTTGTCGTTATTAATGCGGTATTAGGTGTACTACAAGAAAGTAAGGCCGAAGCAGCGATTGAAGCTTTACAAGAAATGTCTGCTGCGACAAGTCGCGTTTTACGTGATGGAACAATTGACGTTGTGGCAAGTAGTGAATTAGTACCAGGCGATATCATTTTATTAGAAGCAGGTGATGCAGTTCCTGCGGATGCTCGATTGCTTGAATGTGTAAGCTTAAAAGTCGAAGAAGCTGCTTTAACTGGAGAATCGGTACCAGTTGAAAAGATGTTAGCGGTTCTGACACTTAAAGAAGATATGATTCCTTTAGGAGATCGTAAGAATATGGTCTATATGGGATCTTCGGTTAGCTATGGTCGTGGCAAAGCGGTTGTATGTGCGACTGGTATGCAAACGGAAATGGGTAAGATTGCTGGAGCGTTAGAAGATGCCAAAGATGGGAAAACCCCATTACAAATGAAGTTGGACCAATTAAGTAAGGTTCTAACAAAAGTTGTACTAGGCATTTGTTTACTTGTCTTTGTTGTACAAGTGATGCAATCTGGTTCATTTGATTTTGAAACGGTATTAAGTTCCTTTATGATTGCTGTATCTCTTGCAGTAGCGGCAATTCCAGAAGGACTTGTAGCGGTCGTTACAGTTGTATTATCGATTGGTGTTACAAACATGTCGAAGAAGAAAGCCATTGTAAGAAAGCTTACAGCGGTAGAAACACTTGGATGTACACAAATTATTTGTTCAGATAAAACAGGAACCCTAACCCAAAACAAAATGACCGTCGTTGACTTTGTTGGCGATGAGTCCTTGCTTGCAAAGGGAATGTCATTGTGTAGTGATGCAGAGTTAAACCAAGAGGGAATTGTCATTGGCGAACCTACCGAAGTTGGACTTGTTGAATGGGCAAATCGTTTAAATTTAGTGAAAACAAGTCTTGTGGCACAAAATCCTCGTATTGGGGAAGCACCATTTGATTCGATGCGTAAAATGATGTCTACGATTCATCAAGAAGAAACTGGCATTATGCAATACACAAAGGGTGCACCAGATGTCATTCTCAATCGTTGTACGACTTGTATGGAAGATGGAAAGGTTGTGACCTTTACCGATTCTAAGAAACAAGAAATCCTTTCCAAGAATAAAGAAATGGCAGATAAGGCTTTGCGTGTATTAGCCCTTGCTTGTAAGTCGTATGATGCAATGGTGGACGATGTCAGTGCAGAAAAAATCGAAAATGATCTATGCTTTGTTGGTTTAGTTGGTATGATGGATCCAATTCGTCCGGAAGTAAAAGTAGCGATTGAAGAATGTAAGTCTGCTGGGATTCGACCAATTATGATTACGGGTGACCATGTAGATACAGCTACGGCCATTGCCAAAGAATTGGGAATTTTAAAAGAAGGTCAAAAAGCATTAACAGGTGTTGCATTAAGTAAGATGAGTGATGAAGAATATGCGAAAGTATATGATCAAATCTCTGTGTATGCTCGTGTTCAACCAGAACATAAAACACGCATTGTAACACAATGGAAAAAGGCTGGATATATTACGGCTATGACTGGGGATGGTGTAAACGATGCACCTTCCATTAAAGCAGCGGATATTGGTATTGGTATGGGTATTACCGGTACTGATGTTACAAAGAATGTAGCGGATATGGTACTAGCGGATGATAACTTTGCGACCATTGTCCATGCAGTTGAAGAAGGAAGACGTATTTACGATAACATTCGTAAGTCCATTCAATTTTTACTTGGATCGAATATGAGTGAAGTCATTTCTATCTTTGTGGCAACACTTCTTGGCTTTACGATTCTAAAGCCAGTGCATTTGTTATGGATTAACTTAGTAACAGACTGTTTCCCAGCACTTGCCTTAGGGGTTGAATATGCAGAACCAAACATTATGGAACGTAAACCTCGGAATGCAAAGGATGGCATGTTTGCAAATGGTATGGGCTTTGATGTTGTATACCAAGGTATTCTTGTATCGGTATTGGTGCTTGTGTCTTACTTTATTGGTTGTTACATGGAAACAGGTATGATTCAACTTACAAACGTTGACGATGGTACAACGATGGCATTCTTGACAATGTCGATGGCAGAAATCTTCCATAGCTTCAATATGCGTAGTCAAAGAGGTTCAATCTTCAAACTACATACGCACAATATGTATCTATATGCATCAGCGATTATTTCCTTGATTCTTACAACGATTGTATGTGAAGTGCCTGCAATTGCGAATGCCTTTAACTTTACAGCGGTAAGCTTCAATGAATATGCAGTTGCGATTGGACTTGGCTTCATGGTGATTCCAGTTGTAGAACTTGTAAAATTTGTGCAAAGAAAAAAGAGTACTAATTAATTGTTAAAAATGGAACAAGCGAACAGATTGTTGTATAATCAACGTAATGGTTCGCTTTTTCTAAAGCTAGAATCAAGAAGGAGATTTTATGAATCACGCATTTTTAAACGACTATAACGAAATCTGTCACAATGAAGTCATTGACTTTGTGCAACAACATATTCATGACCGAACACTTGGCTATGAAGAAGATGAACATTGCCAAAAGGCAAGTGAAATGTTGCTAGAACTATTTGAATGTAAGGACGCAAAAGTTCAATTCTTTATTGGTGGAACAAGTGCGAATCTAACGATGATTTCAATGTTACTAAAGCATAGCTATGAAGCTGTGATTGCCACAAAGCAATCGCATATTGCCAATCATGAAGGTGGGGCAATTGAAGGCTGTGGGCATCGTATTTTGATTGCCGAAGACTACAAAGGAAAGATCTGTGCCGATTCGATTGAACGCATTTGTATCGAGCATATGAATGATCGTCATATGGTACTTCCAAAGCTTGTGTATATTTCCAATACAACCGAAGTAGGAACCGTGTATTCCTTAGAGGAATTAGAAGAAATCTCAAAGGTTTGTAAGAAATATGATCTATACTTCTATATGGATGGAGCACGTTTATTCTCGGCACGTTATAGTCTATTTAATGACATTCATTTCAAAGACTATGCCAAGTACTTAGACGCCTTCTATGTCGGTGGTACAAAAGCAGGTTTGATGCTAGGAGAAGCGGCAATCATTGTAAATAAAGACTTACAAAAGGATTATTTACGTCATATGAAAAACAAAGGGGCAATGCTTGCAAAGGGTAGTTTAATTGGTTTAAACTTCCAAGCCTTATTAACCGATGAATTCTATAAGCGGGTTGCGATTAATTGCAATGAAAAGGCGATGAGTGTAGCAGCTTTCTTAGAAACAAAAGGGCATGAGTTCATGGTTCGACCAGAAAGTAACCAAATCTTCGTGCTAATGAGGGACACTGAAGTAGAAACACTTAGTCAGTATTATGACTTTGCGGATTTAGGCTATGAAAATAAGGATTCCAAACGCAAATGTATTCGTCTTGTGACTTCCTTTTCAACGACACAAAAGGACGTAGATGAATTCATGGAAACCTATAATCGTATTTTTCCAAACAAGTAAGTAGGAGGGAACAAGTATTATGTTCGTGAAACAATTAGGAGATGCAAATTTTGAGCTATTAGAGTTTCAATTAGATCGCAATGAGACGATTAAGATTGAACGAGGCTCTATGGTATATATGCAAGGTGTGAACCTTGATGGAAAGCTCAATGGAGGAGGGTTCTTCAATGCGATTGGCCGTGCCTTTTCCAGTGGCGAAAGTTTCTTTATGACACATGCAACCGCAACAAGTAACCATGCAAAAATCGCTGTAGCGCCTAAAACTCCAGGAAAGATTGTAGAACTACAACTTGACGCAAATCGTCAATATCGCTTAAACGATGGAGCATTCTTAGCTTGTAGTGAGACCGTTGATTACAAAATGAAACGACAGTCTTTAGGCAAAGCACTCTTCGCAAGAACGGGTGGTCTATTCGTCATGGAAACAACCGGTTCAGGTTCGATGTATGTATCAAGTTTTGGTGATATGATTCAAGTACGTGTTACACCAGACAATCCAATTAGCTTTGATAATACAAACGTTGTATGTTGGGACGCATCTTTGGATTATGACATCCATGTTGCAAGTGGTGTGTTTGGTTTTAAGTCTGGTGAAGGACTTGTAAATACATTCAAAGGTGATGGCTATGTTTACATTCAAACAAGAACAGTTTCCAATCTTGCTGATGTTATCATTCCGTATCTTCCAGAACCGGCACCTAGTAATTAACAACTAAAAAGTGAATAACATACATTATGCGAACTAAAATGTTATTCCATATATAGAACTAAGAATCTAAGACTTCCTTAGGTTCTTTTCTTATGGTTAAATGCCTTAACTCTTATATATCTACTTTTATGAATGAATCTATGCTGTGTTAGATTCTATTCTTTCAATCATTCGTTCGTATATGTTTCACACTTGCATCTATATTAATCTACTATCATCCGTTTTAAAGCGTTTTAATCTTTGTTTACGTATTGTCCTTCATCACGAATTGTTACAATCGAATCTAACGCATTTAGAATGTCGTTTGCGTATCCTTATGCATTGTCGATGTCTTAGAATCGATTGTGGCGTGTTGAAGTTTTTGAGAAAGGACCATTATATTCAAAAAGAGGTTTAAATGCGTTTAAAGGCAATTGAATCTTTCTGATAGATGAAGATGGGTCTAGAAACGATTGTAAGCAACGATATAAGACGAATGTAGGTCAGTGGGTATCTTGAGTTGTTAGTGTTCTTTTTGTTGGTAGAAAGGCTTAAATAGAATGAGAAAAGACAAGGCTTATGTGCCCTGTCTTTGTTGTATATATGTGAAGTAAATCACAAACGCATTCTTTCTTCTCGTTCCTTCTTTGCCTTTTCTAATAGCTCAATACAATGATTGTGGTACCCTGCGTAACTTAAGTACACCTTTGAGCGTACGCGATCATAGTACATCGAACTTTCATCAATGGCTTGAGCGATGTCGTAATAATCAAAGCGAACTTTGTATTGTTTCTTGATGGTCCACTCGAGGTTTCGCATCCCCATTCGATGGTCTTTTTGTTTTTGTAAGATTTCTTTGATAATCATACCAATGGTAATGCGTGTATCCCCTTTTCTAAAGATGATATTGTTTGACTTGTTCCACGTCGCAAAGAGCTTTGATTCTCTTAGAATGGTTCGATAGAAGCAGTTGTCAAAGTTATGTTTGGCAAATGGATGGTCGTTGATGATATCTTGAATCATATCAACCGTGAAACACTCATCGCCTACATGTTTTTCAATGTAACGATTAAACTTCTTGATATCTTCGAGTGTTATACCGTAGGTCTTTTCTAAGTAAGCAAGTGTTACAAATTCATGGCGGTTAATTTCAATGATGCCATAGGTTTCTCTAAGGCTATAGAAGATCCCGCTAAAGGATGATAAGTAACGTACTTTGGTTGGAATATCTTCAAAGAAGAAATGTTCTTTGTTTAGAATCAAATTTGTAAAGTAACTTGTTGCACTTTCAAAGGTATCTTTGATCATATAGGTACCTAAATGACGGTAGCCAATGCGTTCAATGGCATAACGGTTGAAGTATTCAACGCCGACATTTGGTAGTGTCTCTTTGAAGATTTCTTCCGCATCTATTAAGAAGTAGAAGTCTTCTGTGAATTCCTTCTTCAATGGTTCGATGTATTTGTCATCGATTTGTACAAAGCTAAAGGTGTAAAGACCATTGTTTTCACGACCTTTAAATTGTGTAAGACAATGCAAACGACTTGTCGCAGCGGTTTTATGGTACAAGCCATAGCGTTCTTCATAGGCTAATGCTAAGTCATACATGCTAATTGGTGATAGCTCTTTGACTAAGGATAAGGCCTGTTCATACAAGTCAACTTCACCCACTTGAATGGTTGGGTTACGACACATTTTAAGGTTGTATTTCTCTTCGACATTCAGCTTTTTAATCAGATTATGCAATTCGTATTCATCGTGAATATCGAATTCTTTCATTAAGCTTGGATTGTCTATGAAGATCTTACGACTGGAAATTTCGACGTTGTTGTATTGCGGAAAGTTAATCGTCGCAAAGAATTCATCGTAGTTGTTTTTGTGAATGTCATAGTAACGATAGCGTCTATGATGGTTGGCTAGAATCTTATCACTTGCGGCTAAGAAGTTTACCATCGTACGTTCATCTTTGATTAGATTACAATCTAGTAAGTCGTTATCTTCAATGAACTTCTTATACGTTGCATAGACTTCATGATCAGATCCTGGTTTGTTTGCATAATAGTTACGCATCACATACAACATCATTGGATAGAATTTCTTATCGACATATTCGCCATTTAATAACACTTGGTTGCGATACGCAACTTCATGAATGGTTTGTTTGTATTTAAGTGGAATATTTGGATCTTCCAACGCTTCTTTTAAAGGCTTTGTACCACGGTGATACAAAAGGTCTAAATAGTAATAGACATAAAGATCTACATGCATACACTGTGCGAAGAATTGTTTGGTTTCAAAGTCATACGTTGTAAAGGCATAAATGAAACGATCTTCTTCTACTAATGGTAAGTCTTCTAAGTAATTCGTTGTGACTTGACGGATGCGTTCTTTGGTTAATTTGTGTTTTGCACCAATTTCTTCTAACGTTTCCCCTTCAATACGATCTAGCATCATTTGTTTTATGCTCTCATCGGTAATCTTTTCGATTTCTTTAAGAAGTGTAGAACACGTAATGGCATACATTCCTTCATCGTATTCTTCAATGACTTCTAACTTCATAGAGCGTTGAATTAAATCATCATAGCCCTCTTCACTTAAGAACACATAGGCATACGATTCTTTAAGCTTTTCATAGTTAAAGTATCCATATGGAGCTAGACGCTTAAATAAATCTTGTAAGAAGGATTTCTTCTTCATTTGACTTGCAATATACGGAAGATTCTTTTCAAGATTTAGCATCGAAACACGATAGCCTGTGTTTGTGATGTTTGTGACAATGGCATCGTAGATTTGCATACGTTGTTGTTTGTCTTCTAATTCTAAAACGGTATAGATTCGATCTAGGAATTGTTTGATTGGATCAAGCGTTCCTTCTTCATCTTCGACCTTTTCAAACGTTGTATTTCTTGAATCAACGATTTCTTTAAAGGCCTTATGACCAACCGTTGGTAATCCACGAATGGTATCATCATCCAACATAAAAAGACGAGAAACATAGCGTATACCATTGCGAATCATGGCATTTTCTGTTCCATTGGAAACCTTTAAATCTTGTACAGGTACATCATAGTAAAAGGAATCGATTCCATCGTAGAAGATCGGCTTTCCATAGTGTTTGTGCATCGTACCACTAGGTCCAATAAGTTCTACGCCGTCTAATAATTTTTCTTTCGTTGCATGATCTAATTCGGTTGGTTTTGCAAAGACTAAATCCCCAATCGTTTCAATCCCTGCTTCTTTTAGTCTGCGTCCAATTTTGATTTGGACATGAAGTATATCAATTGAATCATCCGCATAAGCTAAAAACATACTATCACCCCTTCTTACTCACGAAAGACCAATTCTTTGCCTTTATTATACTTCAATCATTTCGTTTTAAAAATACTTTATCTTTACAAATTAAGGCTTTATGACATGTTTAAATTAAGTTTGCGTAATTCTACCCCAAAGTATCGATTCTATATTTGTGCTATACAACAAACCAACGAATTTTAGGATTTGATATTTTAAATTCAATACGTTTGCGTATAGAAAAAGCGAGCCTTAACTCGCTTTGTACTTCTATAGATATTCTTGTAAACACTTCTTCATGAAGGCTAAATCATCCTGTGATGGGAAGTTGTCTTGGGCAAACATTCTAGACTTTGGACACCAATACACAGGTCCATTTCCATTTTCTCCATAGAGTGGTAAGTCTTGGTCCATTCGTGGATACAATTGGAAGTGTAAGTGCTCATCACTTGTTCCAATGAGCTCACAATCGACATGGTCACAGGCAAATGCTTTACGCAATGCTTTTTGTAAGTGAGCCATTTCCATTAAATAGGCTTGCATTGTGTCTTCGTCTAGGTCATCTAGATTTAAAACATGTTCCTTGCAGTAGAAATACACCGTTCCATGGAATTGTTGGTGATCCGCAAAGACGGCATAGCCTGTTTTTGTTTCCGTGATAAAGAATGGATTCGATTTGTTTTGAATCATTTCGATGCGTTTACAAATTGCACATTGTCCCATAAAAAACTCCTTTTTTAAGAAAGAAACGGAAAACAAAGCATCAACAATGCGCCTTTGTTTTCCGTCCTTATCATATAGTATAGAAACCAAAATGACAAATACATTGCTTAGAACAAGCGTAACTGTTCGGTTTCACTTGCTTCAATATTTGTCGATTTCAAAGTCTTTTGGCCCTTTGTTTGTTCGGCAGTAAGGATATCTTTACCATGGTATACATTGGAATGAATGGACATCACATACACATTATCAAAGTAGGCCGATACAGAATTTACCGCAGATAAACAAATCAATTGCGTATTTGTCTTCTTTGCTAAATCCATCATTGGTTTAATTAAGTGCTCCGATTGTAAGACCGCAAATGGGTTGTCCATGAGCAGTACCTTACCTTCTTGGAAGCTCTTAAATAAGTCATCGTCTTTCTTACGCATAAATTGCAATAAGCACGATAATACGATAAAGGCAGACACAAACCCTTCACCACCACTACTCTTTACAACTTCCGACCAGTCAATCTTATATCGACGACTATCTTCAATCTTGTAAATCTTAATCTCAATGGTATTTAACCCAATGACATGGTCATACAACATCGAAGCCGTAAGACTTGCTTTGATGTATTCTTCAATCGATTCATTTGCGTCTAGTAACACAAAGCCTTCTTGAATCATATGATCTACATAGCTGGTCATCTTTTGAAGATATGTTTCTTTGTTTTCTTCAAAGAGTGGTGTATGGATTTGGAATAACTTATGACTCTTGCCATCAAGATCTACATTACTTGCCGCATCAATCTTACTCATATTCAGATTCATATCTCTTACGTATTCGAGTAACTCATTGACAAAGGATTCCTTTTCGCGTAACTGTGTTTCAACGTCTAAGAGTAAGGATTTGAGAATGGTTGTATGACATTCAATCAACTGTGCTAGTTGCTCATAGACTGGTTGTTTTTGTTCGATGTAGCTACGAATACTCGTTAAGGACTTCATAAAGCTATCGAGTTGGAACTTCGGTGTATGATCAATTCTTGTGATTTCTTCTAATAGCGTTGCCTTATGTAGGTTGATGTCTTTTTCTAAACGTTTGCACGTTTGAATAAAGCGGTTGGCAATGTCTTCTAATTCATTGAGAGGAAGATTGTATACATCTTTACTGAATTCTTTGGCAATCGATTCTTGTTGCTTATAAGAGTCAAGACGCGCAACGTGATGGTTATAGGCATGTACACGTTCTTCGTTGACTTTGATTTGTTGTTCAAAGAGTTGTTTTTCTTCTTTTAAGCTATTGATCTTCGCATCAAAGTCTTGTACAAGAATCTTTTCTTCTTCAAGAAGTGTATCACGGTTGTATTTGCGTAAGAAACGTTCCGTTGCGTCTTTTTGTTTTTGATCAAGACGTGTGACAGTATCTTTCTGTTTGTCTTGTTTGCTTGTTTCTACGTCAAATAGTTTGGTATGCGTTTGTTTGCTTTCTTGATACATTGGCAAATGTTCTTCGATATAAGCATCATCTAAGTATACATCATCTTCAATCTTTGCAATGTTTAGACGGTACATATCAAAGGAACTTTGTTTGCTTGTAATGTCTTGATTTAAGCTTGTTTGATCTTCATACAATTGATTCAAATCTTTGGAGAACTTTGTATTAATTGCTTGATAGCGTGCATAGAAATCGATAAATGTTTGTTCATCAAACAATATGTCTTCATCCAGTTTCACTTCTTCAAACGATGCAAATTCTGCTTGTTTCTCGGTTTTGTCTTTGTAGTCATTCTTACATTGAAGTACTAACACAATCGCTTCTTCTTTGCGTGTTTGTAATACTTGTAGTTCGCGTTTGATGTCTTCTAGCTCTTTGCCTAATGTTTGATTGGATTGTTCAAGTTGAAGCTTTACCTTCATTCGCTCATTGAATCCTTCATACGCTTTTAAGAGTTCGTTCAATTTGATCTCTTTTTGCATAAAGAATTGCATCTTTGTTTGTAAGTCTACTAGTTCTTTTTGAGCGTTTTGAAGGCTAACTTTGAAGTCTTGAATCGTATCTAAGAATTCCTTTTCTTTGAAGGCCTTTTGTTCTAAGAAGAATTTCTTATTGGCGATTTCTTGTTTGATTCTTTCGTAAGATTCTTTTGTAAGTGTTTGACGATTCAATTCATACTTCTTTTGTTGGTAGAAGTCGATCGTCGCTGCTTTTTCATGAATTGTATCAAGCAAAGAAGTGATAGATTCGTTTAACTCTTGAATCATTTCTTTTAACTTCTTAGGATCTAAGCGTGATTCATTGAAGTGAATGTAGAAACGAATTCCATCGTATTGATAGACGTTTAAGTCTTTGTTTGTATGCAAGCTTTCTTCTAATTCATTTCGTTGAATGATTGGAATTGGGAAGCTTGTATATTGTTTTCCTTGTAGACTTTGAAGCTTTTGAATCGATGTTTCATCAAGGATCAATGCATATGGTAAGAATGGATGTTTCTTAATGAGATCCTTCTTTTGTTTGAAGGTTAACTTTTGTTTTTCTAACCAATCCATCCCATAGATATACGGAATGTTATGTTCGGATAATTCTTTGACTAAGCCAGGTTCTAGACGAATCACTTCGCCATGTTCAAGACCATCTTTTTGTTGCTGCAAGTCGTGAAGCTTTTGTTGGAAGTCTTTTAAACTTGCCTCATGCATATGAATGCTTTGCGTTAATGATTGTAAGAGTTCGTCTTTGTTAAAGAGAAGTTGCTCATTTAACGATAAATACTGCATGATGGTTTTACGAAGCGAGATGGCTTCTTCTGCATCTTGTAAGTCACGTTGTAATTGCTGTAATTCAATTTCTACTTCATGGACTTTCTTACGATAGTCTTGTAAGGAGGTATTTGCATCTTCGATTGCAGCTGTTGTCGTTTGGATCTTTGTATTGGTTTCTGCTTGTTGTGCAAGGTTTTGTTGCATCGAAGATTGGATCCCATCTTTGACTTCTTGTACAAGGGATTCTTCAAGTTCACCGAAGACATTACAAGCTAAGGACTCGTTGTAGGTTTGATTAAATGTTGCTTCTAGAATGGAATAGTGTTCATTCTTGACTTCGATTTCCTTGAGCTTTAACTCATTTTTTCGAATGACATCTTGGTTTGTTTGCTGAGTAGATTCTAGTTGACTTGTTCTTTTTGCGTCTTCCTGTTGGTTTTTTTCAAGCGTTGCAAGTTGGTCTTTTAAAACATCAAGTTGTTTGTTGTAGTACTCTTTGATGAAATAGCCTAAGCGATTGCGTTCTGGTTGTAAGTCTTCGTTTTCTTTTTCTTTGATTTGAATCTGGGCATTGACTTTGGCTAAGCGTCGTTTGAGTTCTTCGATGTCTTTATGACGCATATGACATTCACAAAGATGGATACTACGTTCATCTTGTTCAACTTGTTGTTTATACATGCTGACGTTGGCATTGATTGTATCTAAGAGTTGTAGCTCTTGTTCTAACTTCGCCATTGTTTGATAGATCTTAGAGGCATCCTTTTGCATGTTTACTTCATTAATTTGTACTTCTAAGTCTTCAATGGTTTTCGTAATGGTTTCTAGTTCATTGCTTGTTTTACTGCTTGCCGCTTTTAAAGCACTCACATAGCTTTGAAGATCAATCTGGTTGTCTTCGACTTGCTGGATGGTATCTTCATAGGCTCTTGCTTGTTCAAGTAAGGTTGTAAGACTTGCAATGTATTGTTCGGTAATGTCTTTTTGTTTGAGTTTGGATTCGACCTCTTTTAGATGCTTGGTTTGGTTTAAAAGATTCTTTTGGAAGGCATCCATTTTGTCTTGATGGACATTTAACTTCTTTTCAATGACGGGAATAAACCATTTCTCAATTAAGTCACGTTCACTTTTGCAGTCTTTGAATAAATTCTTTAGACCAGACTCCCCTTTGTTGATTGGGTGCATGATGGTTTCCCATTCTTCATGGTTGATTTTGAATTCTTTGAGCTTTTCAAAGTAGTCTTTTTGTTTTCTTGGAATGTCATATTGGTCAAATTCAATTAAGTGATCATGGGATAATTCTTCAAACATCCGTTTGCTTTCGTTGTAGGTTTTCCAAGTACGTTTGCCTTGTTTTGTATTGTATAAGTCAATATTGGCAATGTCGTATTTTCCATAGCGACGATAGCTATGCACGATATTGATTTGTTCAAGCTTTTTAATTTCGGCGTCATCTTGTTGGTTCTTACGAATCATTGCACCGGTTAATACATACCCTGCTTCATGGTCTAATTCCCATTCAACAAAGATGTAGGTAGGATCTTTGCTTGTGAAGTACGAATCAAAGGGACGTGCTTCGCGTGATTTGTAACGCGTACTTACAAAGAGTGAGGATAGAAGCTGTACAAAGACGGACTTTCCTCCCCCATTGGCAAGTACCATGAGAGTATCTTGACTATTTAAATCAAAGACCTTGTCTTCGACATGAATGTGATCGTTGTTGTAATTCACATTGGCTAATCGGATTCGATTGATACGTGTCATTCTAGTTCACCTAGCACTTTCTTTACGCGGTCTAAGTTGCGTTTGTTGAGTAAGTTATTTTCCATAAAGTGATTGAGTTTATCGGTTGGAATGATTTGTTCATCTTCCACGATATACACAATCAAAGATTGTTTCACTAAGAAATCAATGACCTTACGAATCATTCCTTGTTTGGTTTTACGCATACGATTGGAATCGTCTTTGCTTAATAAAGATTCATAACGGTCTTGCAAGGCTTTAAAGCGAATGAAGTCTTCTGTTTCGTTTTTTTCTTGATTGCGTACACCGTTTTCTAATTCTTTGGAAATCGTTGTTTCTAAGTCGGAGAACTTCAAGAACTCACGAATGCGTGTATTTGTCCCTGATCCATCATAGAATTCCATTAGAATACAAAGAATCATAAACTGTGCTAAGTAGTAATCATCATTTAATGCACCAGAATAACAGAGTTCACTTTTTAATTCTGCCGTTGTAAAGCCTAATAAGTGATTGTCTAGATTTGGAATTAAGTACAACACATCGCCATATAAGGCAATCTTGCAATTAGCCACTTCGGCTTGTTGTTTTAAAAGATTACGCACTTCGACTTCTCTTGTATAGGCTTGAAAGAGCGGTTTAAAGTCTTCCTCTTTTAACATATAGTGATTGTTTAATAAGGTATAAAAGATCTCTTGGGAAAGTTTTACATGTTCTAAGGCTATGCTCATAATGTCTCCTTCTTTTTGTGGAAGCGTAAGTCCGTAAAGCGTATATCTTTGTAAGTATCATCAAAGTCATCATAGACGTGTTTTAAGATAACGACTTCGTTTTCTTCGAGTGGTTCAATGCTTAAGGTATCAAAGCTAAGGTATGGTAGTTCTTCGACAATCTCAACAAGCATTTGATTTAAGTGGAAGTCAATTTCACTTGTTTGGGCAAATTCGTTTGTCATTGCCTTATAGTTTTTTAGATCAATGGTTTCTTTGATCAATAATTGAATCATCATTTCTTTAAAGATGGAAACACATGGAACTAAGGTTTCTAATTCCTCTTCCGTAAATTCCATTTCTGAGAAAGTAATTCCATCTTCGATTTTATTGAGTAATGTAATCAGGGCAAACTTGTAATACGATAAGCGTTTCTTTGCTTGCTCGATGCGTTTTTGTTCGAGTTCTAAAAGTTGTTTTAAATCGATTTCTTCTCGTAGGTTTGCTTCATTTTGATCATCACTTCGTTTCATATCATAGGTTACTGCTTTATTGATGTTATAGGCTTTTGGTAAGTCTTTTTGGAATAAAGGACTTAAGAAGTAATGAAGTCGTTCTAAGGTATTGGCATCTTTTAAAACTGGTTCATACAATTCATTCTTCAGTGAGAAACAATGAATCAATTCTAACTGCGACATCTTTTCTAATTCTTTTGTATACAGTCGTTTTAGGTTTGTATGGGCATTAAAGATCGATAAGTGTTCATCAATGCTTAGATCTAAGTAGTAAATGATTTTACTGAGTTGATCGATTTTGACTTGCATGTCTTCTTGTAGTTGCGTTTGGTTTCGTTGTTCAAATTCCTTGATTTGGATTTGCACTTTGTCTTTATGGGCTACAAGGCGTTTGAACATTTCTTCTTTGGTGTCATTGTTTTCATCAATGAGCTTTTGGTAACGATCAAAGCCATACTGAATGACATTACGACGCATTTCTGCTTCGGCCATATCAATCTTTAATAGCTGCGTACGGATTAAGCTATAGATATTTTTGACATCATCGACTGCCTTTCCATAGTCCATACGTTCCATATGCAAGTTAAAGATGAGTTCTTGTACATCTAACTTCATATTGCTTTCGATTTCTTTTGTCGAAAGAATTAAGTTATAGCCTTGATCGGTTAAAGAATACGAAACACGGTCATGGCCATCGATTTCAACACGTTTCGTATCGAAATACCGGATGGTTGTACTTGTATAGGTTTCTTCTTCAAAGTCAAAGCCTTCCATACTACGGGTTAAGCCATTATTCATAAAGACATCATCAACGATTAAATCGGTTAATGTACTTTCTTCTTCTTTTGTAAGTTGTACTTTTGTGAGTTGCCAATGGGTTTCGTGGATGAATTGCAGTAAGTCATCCTTCGTACAGGTTTCCTCTAGAAGTGTTTTTTCCATGACGAAAAGAAGAATCGCAAAGATGAGATTCACTTGTTTACTAAAGGTATCTAAGCCGTATTTTTCAAAGCTTTGTTTGCTTGCAAGATTCTCTAATAGAATCGCATACAAGCCAACATGTTCCATACGGTCTGAAAAGTCGTTTAAATAGGAATTCTTCATAATTCTCCTCTATAATCGTTGCAGTTTAGGATTTCTTGTGGGATATAGGTTCGTTTTTCTAAGATCTCTTTCATTCGTTCAACTTGTGTTTTATCAAAGTATGAAAAGAATGTTTCGCCATCGATTTGGCGTTGTCCTTCTTTGGTGGTTGGTAAGTGCATGCCATCACCCTTTTCTAGCATTGCAAGATAGGCTTCTATGAATGGTTGAATGGTGTAATGATCCAAGAAAGATTGTTGTAAGGATTCATAGATTTCAATTCCTTCATAGTCCAAATCGCCCCAGTAATAAATGGTGTTGTTTGGATTTGTTAAATAGTCTTCTAGACAAAAGTCAAAGTCATTAAAGGAACGAATAATGCCTTTTCCTGCTCCATAGATAATCGTATCGATTTGTTTACCTAAGATGGTAGTAACACCATCGAGCATCAAAAAGCGCATACTGAAGAAAGGATCCATGTTTTCAAGAATCAGAATGGTTTGTGGGGTATTGTGATTGCTTGAGTAATACGTTAAAGGAACACTTGTATGATAGACATTTAAGTCTTCAATTTGAAAGCCACAATGTTTGAGAATTGTTTTTCCTTTTTGGTTTAAAAACTTTTCTTCTTGGAAGATTTCAAAACTACGTTCATTTAAGGAGACTTTGGTAAGGAGTGCTTCTTTGTTTGTTTGTAAGAATTGCGAGAGTTTTAAGACATAGTCGCGTTCTTTTAAATAGGTCTTTAGATTACTTACGTAGTATGTGGTATTGATCATTGGTGATAGATCGTAGTGTAATTCATTACTGTAAAATGCTTCATCGATGGCTTGTTCCTTGATGAAATAGGCATTGTATAACGCTGGGCTTTTGCCGTTTAAACCGCTTGCTTTAATGGGTTGTAGTTTTTCTTTGGCAATGTCGTTTTCGATTCGTTTTACTAAATCGATATAGGACTTGCATTTGTGTTGGATGCGGTATGCATCAAGTGTAATTTTTGCCATATTTCACCTCTTTTTCCATTATACTAGACTTTTACAATTAGAAAAAGGCATCCTTTCGAATGCCTTCTTAGTTAGCGATTTGCTAAATTAGCGAACCATGTCTTTTAGAGACTTAGATGCCTTGAATCCAGGAATCTTTGTCGCTGGGATTTGGATAGGTTCTTTAGTTTGAGGGTTGATACCTGTACGTGCTGCACGTGTCTTAACTTCGAACTTTCCGAATCCTGCAATGTCAACCTTTGCACCATCTTGAAGGGCAACAGACATTGTATCGAATAGAAGATCAACGATTTCTGCTGATTCCTTCTTAGTTAGGTTATGTTGTTCAGAAACAACTCTTGTCAATTCTTTTTTGTTTAAAACTTCCATGTTATTCTCCTTATTAGTACATTTCTTATAATACACACTGTTTCCCATTCTATCAATAGATTTTGATGGAAAATTGCATAATTCATTCATGAATTCGTGTGTTTATGCAATTTAGTAATGTAACGATATCATCTTGGGTTAAATTCTTAACACCAGATGCGTTTTTATGACCGCCACCATTGAATTGCTCAGCAATGTCATTGATGGTAACGATCTTGCTACGAAGGGAGCCATCGAACAATTGTTCGCCATTTTCCCCTTCTTTTTCTGTGAACATACACCAAGCTTCAAATTCCTTCACACCACCTAATACATTAATGGCATTGCGTGCTTGTGCATCAGTGAGATTCCATTCTTCTAAGGTCTCTTTGGTTAAGATCACAAAGGCAATATGTCCATCAAGTAACTTGTAGTTACTTTGGATATAGGTTGCAAATTGGAATTGCGCCAAACTACGTTCGAACAATTCACGATTTAAGGCTGGAATGTCAATACCATGGGAGGCTAAGAACGCTCCCATTTCTAATGTATGGGCTGTTGTGTTGGATGTTTTGTAGCTAAGGGTATCTGTTAAGAGTCCTTTGTATAAGAATTCAGCAGTTGTTTTGGATACGTGACGTGTTTCACTTTCTTGTTTCATCAAACAAGTTAAGATCTCACAAGTTGCGGCACTTTCATCATAGACTAGATTAAAGTTGGCAAATGGGTCACGATTTGGATGATGGTCTACCTTGATAACAAGGTCAGCTAAAACAAAGCGTTGATCATCGACACGTTCTTTGTTTGCCGTATCGACAACGATTGCTAAACAACCTTGTAACCATTCATCATTGGCTGTATCTAACTCTGGCCAATTCCCTTGTGGCGTACGTTCTATTCCAAGTGCTCTTACGTCTTTTTCTTTAAAGTTTTCTTGTAGCCAAGACTTCAATCCAAACTGTGCACCAAAGGCATCACAGTCTGGACGAACATGGCGGAATATTGCAATTCGATCATAGGAGGCAATTGAGCCTAACAATATGTCGAAGTTCATGCAATTAAAGACCTAATAGACGTGTTGTATCTTGAGCAATAACGAGTTCTTCGTTTGTAGGAATAACGTATACAGCAACCTTCGAATCTGGACGAGAAATCAATGCTTCTTCCCCATGGATTGTTGCATTCAATTCATAGTCAATGGATAGACCCATTCCTTCTTCAAGACCCTTTAGTACACGTTCACGCATTGGGGCATCGTTTTCCCCTAGTCCTGCTGTAAATACCATCGCATCTACATGGCCTAGTTGCATATAGTAACCACCAATGACATTCACTGCACGGTTACGGTAAAGATCAACGGTTAATTCACATCTTGGATCTTTTTCATTTACACCGGCTTGGATGTCACGTGCATCACTTGACTTACCAGAAACACCTAGCATACCAGACTTCTTGTTTAGGTATGTGTCCATTTCTTCTGGTGTGCAGTTAAGTTGCTTCATCATGTAGAAGACTACAGATGGATCTAAGTCACCAGAACGTGTTCCCATCATAACACCACCAAGTGGAGTTAATCCCATGGATGTATTCACACACTTACCACCCTTAACAGCTGTAATGGATGCACCATTTCCTAAGTGGTTTGTAATCATGTTCAAGTCCTTAACGTCTTTGCCCATTAGTTCTGCACAACGTCTATTGACATACATGTGGCTTGTACCATGTGCACCATAACGACGGATCTTGTAATCTGTATACCATTCGTAAGGAACGGCAAACATATAGCTTTCCGGTTCCATTGTTTGATGGAATGCAGTATCGAATACGAATACATGCTTAATCTTTGGTAACGCTTCTACAAATGCTCTGTAGCATACTAAGTGCGCTGGGTTATGAAGTGGAGCTAGAACGCTCATTTCTTCTACCTTCGCTAATACATCTTCGTCTACTACAACGGATTGATCAAAGTATGCGCCACCTTGCACAATACGATGTCCTGCACCTTCAATTTCTTCAAGACTTGCAACGATGTTATGTTCTACTAATGACTTTAGTAACATATCAACAGCAGCCTTGTGATCAGGAAGTGGCATTGTTGTGCTAATCTTTTCGCCATTTACTTTAATAACGAAATTACCCATATCTTGACCAATACGTTCAGCAAGTCCGCTTGTTAAAACGGTAGCACTTGGCATATCGAACAATTGGAACTTTAGTGATGAGGAACCACTGTTCACTGAAATAACCTTACTCATTTTATTCTCCTTTACTTCTATTCTCTATTTCACCTTTTGTTTGTTGGGTGAAACGATTGCAATAAAACCTCTTACAACCATGTTCAAGTATAGTATAGATCCCGATTTGATTCAAAAGAAAATACACAAATTTGCCTATTTCTTGCGTTTTTTAACAAAAAATCGCCAAAACCTAAGAAAAGGCTGGCGAATTTTACTTAAGATTTTGACTTATGATATGCTTCTATCCATTCAATCATTTCAAAATACCGTTGTTTACTTGATTCGTAGCGTTCCATATTTCCTTCCATTGGCTTTAGCATTTGCATTGCATACGCTTTTAAGTAATCAATGTCTTTTGCAAAGCTACTATTAGGATCGATATGAATGATGCGACATGCAAATTCATATTCTTCTTTACTGATCTTTCGAATGTTTTCCATAATTCTCTCTTTCTTACGATTCATGTCTACTAAAATCATTCGATTCAAGTAAATCAACGATGCTTAGAATCGCTTCATCGTTTGTTTTGTCTTTGATTTGTTCATACATCGCAAGACGAGCTTCTTGATTCTTCACTAGATGCAATACACTTTCATAGCGGTCCATATCCTTTTGAACCTTGGCAATGGCATCATACACACCTGATCTAGAAATGCCTAATTCTTCGGCAATTTCACTTAACGACAAGTCGTAGTAATAATACATACGACAGATTTCTTGTTGTTTCTTGGTGAATAAGGCGCCGTAATAATCAAAGTATGTATTCATGACTAGCTTATTTTGCATCTTGTAGACCTTCGGAAATGCTATAAAGGTACGCATCTAAGTCAAATGGACGCAAGTCTTCTGGTTTTTCTCCAAGACCAATGAAGTGTACTGGTAGCTTTAACTTGTTTTTAATCGCAATAACAATACCACCCTTTGCCGTTCCATCCATTTTGGTCAAAATAATACCGGTTAGATTGGTTGCTTGTTTAAAGATTTCTGCTTGTGATAGACCATTTTGACCCGTCGTTGCATCTAAGACTAACCACGTATTGTGTGGTGCACCTTCGATTTCTTTGTTGGAAACACGGTTCATCTTACTTAATTCATTCATTAAGTTTTGCTTGTTTTGTAAACGCCCAGCTGTATCACACAACAAGATATCAATGTTGTGTTCTTTTGCATAACGACATCCATCAACAATCGCTGCCGAAGGATCGCCATTTTCTCTTCCCTTAATACAAGGAACATTCAACCGTTCGCCCCACTTCGCTAGTTGATCAATCGCACCAGCCCGAAAGGTATCCGCAGCCACAAAGGCAACGGTTTTTCCTTGTGCTTGATACATCTTTGCAAGCTTTGCACAAGTCGTTGTCTTACCAGCCCCATTGACACCCTCTAAGAAGATAATCGTAGGCCCATTTTCATTCATGACAATTGGTAAATCTTCGCATTCTTCATAAATGGATTTCATGATTTCCAACAAGAAACTCATCGCATAGCGGAATGGCAACTTTGGATATTCATCTGCTTTTTCTTTCAAGCGTTCACAGATCAAATCCGCTGTTTCAATTCCTACATCACTTTCTAACAATAGAATTGTCAATTGTTCTAAGAATTCTTCATTGATTCCCGTGTAGGTATATTCCATCCCACTTAATTGGTCACCAAATGAAGAACGTGACTTTTTAAATCCAGAAAGATAGACTGCCTTGTCATCTTTCTTGTTAAATTTATTTTTTAAAGACTCTAAAAATCCCATACTACCCCCTATGAATTCCCATCTGCAAACTCACAAGCTTCCTTCATCTGTACCTTTAACATCGAAGAAACCCCTTGTTTCTGCATGGTAACACCATACAATACATTACAATTTTCCATTGTCCCTTGTCTATGGGTGACAACGATAAACTGGGTTTGGCTTGTGTAGTGATGCAAGTATTGTGCAAATCGTTCTACGTTACTTGGATCTAAAGCAGCTTCTACCTCATCTAAAATAACAAGAGGTACTGGCTTCACCTTTAAAATCGCAAATAGAACACACAACGCAATCAAACTCTTTTCTCCACCCGAGAATAACATATTGTTTGTAACGGCCTTTCCTGGAGGTTGGGCATCAATATCAATTCCGGTATTTAAGATATCGTCTGGATCTACTAAGGTAAGCATTGCTTTCCCACCACCGTAAATGTTTTGGAAGATCTCATTGAATTCTACATTGATCTTATCAAACATCTCTTTGAACTGTTTCACCATGACACGATCCATTTGTTCAATTGCATTTAAAATCTTATCACGAGATTCCAATAATTGCGAAACTTGTTCCTTCAAGAATTCATAACGCTTGTTTACTTCCTCGTATTCATGTGGTGCATTCATGTTGATATTTCCCAAACGATCAATCTCACTACGAAGCTGTAATACTTCTTGTTTGGCATTTTCAATGACTTCATCACTCACCTTTGTCTTTGCAAACTCATAAGTCAATTGGTATTCACTTGCAAGACGTTGTAGGTTTGTTTCAATCTTCGTATCAAGACGTCCTTGGTCAATCTTAATCGCATTACTTGACGCCACAAAGCGTTGTAGTTCCTTACGATCTTGCCGAAGTTTTATGTCTTTCCGATCAATCTCACTATTGATGCGTAAACGTTCTTGGTTCTTACTTTGAATGCTTTGTAAGATTTCATCGCGTTTAAAGTAAGCATCATTGAGCTTTTGAATCGCTTCTTTGTCAAAGCCACCGTTGTCATCCATGTCCTCTAACTCTTCGGGTTTTAATAAAGCTAATTCATTTGTTAGCTTTTCAAACTTTGCTTGTTTGGCATCGACAACTGGTTCAAGACGTGCTAAGGCAATGCGGTTTTCTTGTAAGGCATTGGAAATACTTGTCTTTGTAGTTTCGGCATCTTCTTTTGCCTGTTTACAAAGTTCAACCTTCGCCTCTTGACTATCAATTTGTTGTACTAAATCATTCATTTGTTTTTGTAGCGTTAATGGTGAGAAACGATGTTTTGCCTTACCACCCGTCATCGATCCACCACGATGAATGACTTCGCCATTCAAGGTAACGATTTCAACTTTATAGTTTAGTAACCGTGATAATTCATTTCCTTGTTTTAACGTACTTGTAACGACAATGTTTTGTAGTAACGATTCTACTACAGGCATATAAATCTCATCACACGTTACAAACTCGCTGGCATAGCCTAAGAAGCCATCAAAGTTTTGACAAATGACATCTTCTTTCTCATTCACAAAGCGAGGCTTTAAGACCGATAATGGTAAGAAGGTTGCTCGACCAGATTCATTTTTATTCAAAAACGAAATGGCATTGCGCGCTGCTTCATCATCTTTTGTAACAATGTTAAACATCGCTCCACCCAAAGCTTCCGAGATCGCTTGTTCATAGCCATCTTCCGCCTTTAAGACTTGTCCAACAACCCCAAGAATCCCAACCAAGGCATTCTTGTTTTGCATAATCGCCTTTGCACCAGCATTCTTATTGCCAAGTGGATCTTTTAATTGTGCTTCAAGTTGGTTTTTTTGATTCAATAAAGACCTTAAAAACATCGCTTCTTTTTCATACGCATTGTTTGTATCAAAGACAACTTGGGCAATTTCCTTCATTTTGGAATTATCCAATTCAATTTCAACATTCAATTGGTCCAAGCGCTTCTTACGATCTTCAAACTCCGCTTTTGCGACTTCTAACAAACGCTTTGTCTCAATTGCCTTTTGTTCACGATTCCCAGTTTCAATGATGTATTTTCGCTTTTCATCCATTTCCGTCTTACGAGCTTCTAGATTGGAAATGACATCGACAATCTTAAGTAGTTCTCCTTGCATCAAGGTAACTTCTTGATCAAGTTGTGAGGTCTTTTTCTTTTCGGCTTGAATCTTTGCCTCATCGACTTGAATACTTGTTTCAAGTAGGTTTGATCGTGTTTCAATTTCAAATAAGGACTTCTCACCTTGGGCAATGCGATTTTGTAAGTCTTCAATTTCTTGTACTAATACGGCAATTTCAATTTCTTCTAAGCGTTGTTTTTTCTGTTGGTAAAGTTCTGCTTTTCTTGCTTGTCGCTTTAATGGTGACACTTGTTTTTCAAGTTCGAATAGAATGTCATGCACCCGGTCTAAGTTTTCTTTGGTTCGCTCTAATCGCGCTAAGGATTCAAGCTTGCGTTTTTTATACTTACTAACACCAGCTGCTTCTTCAAAGATGGCCCGACGTTCATGTGGTTTACTTTCGGCAAAGGAAATGATGTTACCTTGCGAAATGATACTTAAAGAATCTTTTCCAAGTCCCGTATCTAAAAACAACTCCACCACATCTTTTAAACGCACGCGGTTTCGATTGATTAAGTATTCCGTATCATTGCCATCACGCTTTAAACGACGGGTTACTTCAACGGTATCAAATTCGCTATTTAAAATCCGATTCGTATTGTCAAACACTAAGGTTACTTCGGCCATTGCTTTGGGTCTACGATCAACAGAGCCGGCAAAAATGACATCGTTCATCTTCTCCCCACGCATGCTTTTGGCCGACTGTTCTCCAAGTACCCAACGTACCGAATCCGAGATATTCGACTTCCCACATCCATTTGGACCAACGATGCCTGTAATTGCATGATCAAACGCAATGTTTGTCTCATCCGCAAAGGACTTAAATCCTTGCATTTCTATTCGTTTTAAAAACATACATTTACCTCAAATTTACTAGCTAAGTATATCAAAAATTCCTATTTTATCGCAAATATAAGAAAACCTGATGCCATCACCAGGTTTTATATTGATTTAGAATGTGTTTCTTTTCTACGTCAGTTTCCAATGTGAATTTCACATAACCACCATAACAGTATGGATTTTCTTCTTCGTAAGGTTGTTCTTCTAAAACTAAAGTAATACCATCTTCCATAACAATTGGATACACTTCCCCATGTAAGGCTTGAATTGCATCAATCGATTGTGTTGTGAATCGATCTTTGATATGCATCAAACTACGTCTACCATACACATAGCGATACGTTGGTAAGACAAAGCTATAACGATTCTCAAAGGCATCCAACGCCTTTTTAATAAAGTCATTATTGACTTCCGTTGAAAAGATGACTCCTTCAATCCCTTCAAGTTGATATAAGAAGGCAAGTGCGTACGAATTTGCGACATTCATTGTAATACTTGCAATACAGTTCTTCTTTTCTTGGTATAACTGTC